>JACPJY010000266.1 GCA_016187325.1 Rhodospirillales bacterium
GCCGGCCGCCAGCGGGTGCCGTACTCGTTGGCCAGCGGATGCGGCTCGTTGAGCATCCGCTCCATGTCGTAGGTGGAATCGATGCTGGCCGCCGACGCGGTGCCCCAAGGGACTCCCAAGGTGACACTCGTCAAAAGCGCCGCGGCGTAATGCACGGCGAAGCGGCCGGCGGAAGCGGGCTTCATGGAACCCCCAAGGAATTGGCGCACGGTTGTTCCCGTCCAATCGCCGGCGGCGACGGTTTTTAAGCCCGTCGCCCGATGCCGCCGGCCGATGGCCCGGGTTGCGCCCTGTTGTACCGGCTGGCCCCCGAATTGTCCAGTCAACCCCTTGAAATCGCGCTTTTCTTGGCCGCCGGGCGGGATTCGCCCCGGGGTCGCACCTAGGTCGCACCTAGGTCGCGCCAGGGTCGCGCCGGGGACCTCGCGACCGCCGCCCGAGGGGCCGCCGACCGCGCCGTCCCGACAACGCCGCCGGCGTTGACCCTCATCGCCGGGGTCGGCAACATGGCCTTCGACCGCCGCCGCGCGGCGCCGATGCAACGTCCGGGCGGCGTCCGGGCAAGCAAAAACACGAAAAAACGATTTCGGGGGACCCGCGGCTTGAAAAAGACCAGCAAGACCTTCGCCGACGGCGACATCATCTTCCGCGAGGGGGACGCCAGCGACCGCGCCTTCGAGGTCGTCTCCGGCAACGTCGAGATCGCCAAGACCGGCGACGGCGGCCGCATGCGCCTGGCGTTGCTGGGCCCCGGCGAGATGTTCGGCGAGATGGGAATCCTCGATCAAGGCAAGCGCAGCGCCACCGCCAAGGCGGTCGGCCCGGTCACCGTCAACGTCATTTCCCGCAAGGATTTCCTGTCGGGTGTGCGCGACAAGCCGGACCTAGCGCTCAGCGTCATGGGTAAGCTGGTGGAGCGCCTGCGCGGCGCCGACGAGATGCTGGCCCACGGCCGTAAAGCGCCGCCCGCGGCCGGCAAGCCGCAGCGATTGCCGGGCGAGCCGGCGCGCGAAGGCGACGCCGAAAAGGCGGCGCCGGCGGGCCTGGTCTCGAAGCTGTTCGGCTGGAAAGGGATGCCGAAGCCGGAGCGAATCCGCGTCCTGGTGGCGCCGCTTATTGGTGCCGACGGCGACAAGCACGCCTGCCGCCTGGTGCAAGCGCTGGAGAAGCGCAAGGGTCTGACCGTCAAGGCACTAAAGAAGCCGCTGATGGTCGACGCCGGCCTTGCCGCCGACGAACTGGCGACGACGATGGCGGCGGCGGCGCGCCGCGAGCTGGCGAGCGCCGAAGCCGACGTGCTGGTGTGGGGCGAGGTGCTGGCGCCCGGGCTGGCCATGCATCTGCGGTTCGTCTCCCATGCCGCGTGGGGCGACGACACCGCCGGCAGCTTCGCGCTGACCACCGTGTTCCCGGTGCCGGTCGATCTCGGCGAGGCTTACGCCGATTTCCTGCAGGCGATGGTGCTGGCGGCGACGGTGCCGAAGTCCGAGGCCAAGGCGGCGGCGCTGGCGCGCGATCTGCCGCTGGCGCTGGATGCGGCGCGCGCCGCGCTCGACGCGATGCCGGGGGATCTGACCCGGCGCGAACGCGGCGAGGCGCGCCTGTGCTTCGCACACGCGCTGACGACGGTGGCGTTGCAGCGCGGCGAGACCGGCCTCTACCAGCGGGCGGCGGCCGCCTACAAGGACACCTTCAGCGCCATCACGGAGAAAGATTCGCCCGCTGAATGGGCGACGGCGCAGAAGAACCTGGGCGCAGTGCTGCAGGCGGTGGCCGAACGCACCAACAGCAAGGCGGCGCTTGGCGAGGCCGCCGACGCGTTGCGTGCGGCGCTGCGGGTGCTGACCAAGGAGCGCCATGCGCAGGATGGGGCGGCAACCCAGGGCCGCCTCGGCCAAGTTCTCTACCGGCTGGATTCCGAGAGCGGCGACATCGAGATGTTGAAGCACGCGCTTGGCGCCTACCAGGCGGCGCTGCAGGTCTACACCCGCGCCGAGGCGCCGATGCGCTGGGCGGAGGTGATGAACAACTTCGCCCAGGTCACCCAGATGCTGGGGGGGCAGCTGAAGAA
>JACPJY010000267.1 GCA_016187325.1 Rhodospirillales bacterium
GAGGAGGTTTCGGCGCCGCTGTCGATCCGTGCCTTGAAGGTGACGCCGCCCTCGACGATGCGCACGTCCTCGACGTGGCCGATGGTTTGGCGCTCGGCGGCGGGCGCGGCCAGCGCCGGAATCAGGGCGAGCAGCGCCACCAGCAGGATTATTGCGCCTCGAACCTTGGCCATGCCGCTCCCCCGATCCGCCGCTTACGCTAACACGGGGCGTGGAGCGGGAAAATCCTTGGCACCGCGGTCGGCTGTTGAGAGTTCTCTGGCCTGGAACGGGGGCTTCCACTAAAAATGGGCCGGGGGACGGACGATGGACCATTCCGACGGCCTAGTTAATGCCTATGTCCTCGACGGCAATGGCGGGGGCAAGGCACTCGACTGGAACGGCGTGCGCGCCTGGAAGCCCGGCGGCGGCGCGCTGTGGATCCACCTGCAATGGGACGAAAAGACCGCCAACGACTGGGTGCGCAAGGAAAGCAGCCTCGATCCGCTGGTCGCCGACGCACTGCTCGAGGAAGACACGCGCCCGCGCTGCGTCGTCTACAGCGATGGCATGATGGTCATCCTGCGCGGCGTCAACATGACCCCCGGCGCCGAGCCGTCCGACATGGTGTCGGTGCGGATATGGGTCGACGCCAACCGCATCATCACCATGCGCCGCGCCTCGTCGCTGGCGGTGCAGGACGTCGCCGACAGCCTGGCCGCCGGCAAGGGCCCCCATGACGCCGGCGAGTTCCTGGTGATGCTGGCGCAGCACCTGACCGATCGGGTACTGCCGGTCGAGGACGAGATCGGCGAGGGGCTCGACGATCTGGAGGACGCGCTGGTCGCCGACGAACTGGAAACGGTCGGCGAGAAGCTGGCGCCGATCAGGCGCGAGACGATCGCGCTCCGCCGCCACCTGTCGCCGCAGCGCGACGCGCTGTTGCGCCTTTACGGGGAAAGCGAGCAATGGCTGACCGCCCGGCAGCGGGCGCGCATCCGCGAAACCGCGGACCGGGTGTTCCGCATCGTCGAGGAGGTGGACACCATGCGCGAGCGGGCGGCGATCATCCAGGACGAGCGCCGTACCCGCATCTCGGAGCGCACGGAACAAAACATCTACGTGCTCTCGATCATCGCCACCATCATCCTGCCGTTGACCTTCGTCACCGGGCTGTTCGGCATGAACGTCGGCGGCATCCCCGGGGAAGAAACCGAGTGGGCCTTTTACATCGTTTCCGGAATCCTCATCCTCGTCGGCCTATTGATGGCGGTCTATTTCCACCTGCGGCGCTGGCTGTAGGGCGGGCTGTTAGCGCTAAGCTGTTATGCTGCTTATACTTTTTATGGACGAGGGCGGCGGCGCCGGGCTGCGAGCGCACACGGATGCTGAGGCCGCAACGGCGACACCCCTCCGACGACGGGTCCGGGGGCATCCTTAAAAGATGATGGGCGAAGCGCGTTGGATTTATTGTATCATGGATTTCAAGAGGCCACTGCACGCCCGCTGGCTTCGGTGGTTCGCGGCGCTCGTCGGCGCGGCCATGTGTCCCAGTCAAAACTTTGCGGGCGGAGGATTATTACGCGTTAATCGACGCTAATTCGGGAGGATCAAGATGATGAAAGCAAGAACCCTGGTGGCGGTCGCCGCCGGGCTGATGATTGTCGGCGGCTGCGAAACCAGTCCCGAGGACACGTTCAAGAACTCGCTGGAAAGGGAGTACGCGGCGCTGGCCAGCTCGGCGCAAGCAAGAGGCGCCGCCGATTCCGCCAAGATGTACTCCGGCAAGGGGAAGATGGCGGCGGAAGGCAAGAAGGTCGACCCGCTGACGATGAAGGATCGCAAGCTGCCGAAGGGCGTCGACGACGAAGTGGAGGCCGGGCGCATCGCGCTCATCGCTATCATACGCGGTGGCGGGCCGAAGAAGGCGCCGAACCAAACGGCGATGGCGCAGGCGTCGTTCGACTGCTGGATGGACGAGGCGGCGAAGCAAAAGCCGTCGGCCAAGGACGTCAAGACCTGCCGCGACGGCTTCGACAAGGCGCTCAAGCAAGCCGAGGACGCGCTCAGCAAGTAGTCACGCGCCGGCAACGACGTCGACAAAAGGAATCGTGCTCGAAGAACGGGACTGGGAAACATCCTCGCCGACCCGTGTTTAACAGGAGGATCAGATGAACCCCATCACCAGATTCGTCGGCGTCGTTGCCGGATTGGCGATGCTGGGCGCGTGCAGCATCGCGTCGGAAATCGACACCGTCAGGCGCATGCCCGTCAAGGGCGACGCCTTTCAACAGGCGTTGCACGCCGAATACGTGAAGCTGGCGACGATCGAGGACGAGAAGATGGTGGCCGACGGCAAGAAGGTCGACCCGACCGCCATGAAGGAACGGAAGATCCCGAAGAACGCGGAGGATGAGCTGGAGGCCGCACGTATCGCGCTGGTCGCGGTGCTGCGCGGCGGCGGACCGAAGAAGGCGCCGGCCCAGACGGCGCTGGCGCAGGCGATGTTCGACTGCTGGATGGAGGAGCAGGAAGAGAACAACCAGCCCAAGGACATCGCCCTTTGCCGCAACGCCTTCGATGCGGCACTGAAGCGGGCCGAGGCGGCGCTCGCCGAGCGGCCGGCACCGACGACTGCCCAGGCGGCAATGCCGACGGCCGGGCCGTACGTCGTTTACTTCGCCTTCAACAGCGCCAAGCTCGACGCCAAGGCGACGGCTACGATCAACGAAGCGGCGGCAGCAGCCAAATCGGCGAAGGTGAGCATCAGCGGCCACACCGACCGGGCCGGCGCCAACGATTACAACATGCGGTTGTCGCGCGACCGCGCCAATGCCGTCGCCGCGGCGCTGGTCAAGGCCGGCGTCGCCAAGGCCAACATCGCCAGGAGCCACCACGGCGAGGAACGACCGGCGGTCGCCACGGAAGACGGCAAGAAGGAGCCGCGCAACCGCCGCGTCGAAATCACGGTGAAATAGCCGGGCCTGCCGAACAAGCGGCCGGGCACCGGCCAAGACGCCCGTCAGCCGCCTTCGCGGGCGAGCGCGTCGAGGCTTTCCGACAATGCCCGATCGAGGATGGCGACGCCGCGGTCGATCTCGTCCCGGGTGACGGTGAGCGGCGGCGCGATCCGCCACACCGAGCCGCGTTCCGGGCGGCGGCGGATGTTCATGCTCAGCCCCAGTTCGAAGCAGCGCGCCGTCGTCTTGGCGCCGAGCCGGTGATGGGGCTCGCGCGATTCCCGGTCCTTGACCAGCTCGACGCCGATCAGCAATCCCTCGCCGCGCACGTCGCCGATGCATTCATAGCGCTGGTGCAGCTCCCTTAAGCGTTCGCGCATGTAGGCGCCCATCTCTTGGGCGCGCTCGATCAGCCGCTCGCGCTCGATGGTCTCCAGCACGGCGAGGCCGACCGTCGCCGGCAGTGGGTCGGACACGTGGCTGGTGTAATAGGTGAAGCCCTTGGCGTGGGCTTGGGCCTCGATCTTGTCGCTGGTGACGGTGGCGGCCAGCGGCACCCCGCCGCCGAGGGTCTTGGAGACGGTCATGATGTCGGGGACGACGCCGAACCGGTTGGCGGCGAAGCGATGGCCGATGCGGCCGAACGCGGTCTGCGCCTCGTCGAACACCAGCAGCATGCCGCGCTCGCGCGCCGCCTGCCGCAGCGTTTCGAAATAGTCGTCCGGCGGCACGATGACGCCGCCGGCGCTGAGGATCGGCTCGACGATGATCGCCGCCGGCGCGCCGCGCGATTGCATGTCGAACATCCTGAGGCCCAGGTTCAGGCACGACTTGTCGCAGCGGTCGCGGCAATGGCCGATCGGGCAGCGGTAGGCGTTGGGCTCCGGGATCGCGTATGCGCCCGGCACGTCCGGCCCGTAGCCGCGGCGGTCGCTGGCGTAGGAGACGCCGGCGGCGGCGCCGGTGACGCCGTGCCATGAGCCGCCGAAGGCGATCACCTCGTAGCCGCCGGTCGCCAGCTTGGCGATGCGCAGCGCCGCTTCGTTGCTCTCGCTGCCGGTATTGACGAACAGCGATTTTTTGAGCGGCGCCGGCAGCCATTCGGCGAGCTTGCGGCCGAGCCTGACGACGACTTCCGGGATCATGCCCGAGAACATGTGGATGGCGTTGCGGCCGCTTTCGGCCATCGCCTCGACGATGGCCGGATGGTTGTGGCCGATGGTGGCGCACATCTGGCCGGAGGTGAAATCGAGGATCTCGCGTCCCGTGTCGTCGACGACGACGGCGCCCTTGGCCTTGACGAACAGGCGGTCGAACCGGTCGCCGCCGTAGCGCACCAGAAATTCGTCCGCGGCTTTCCTGAGATCGTCCGCCAAGCGGGCCTCCGTCCGTTCGGGGGTGGCATCGGCCGAGCGGCGGGAAACCCTAGCGGCGGCCCGGCCGTCAGGCAAGGCCGCCGGCGACCACAAGGCACGGATCACTCGGAAAGTGCTGCGATCAGGCGGGTGTTGTCGACGCAGCGTTGCGCCAGCTGGCGCGCCATCATGCCGTGGAAGGCGGCGGCCGTTTCCGGCGCTTCCCGGTCCATGCGCCGGAGCGCATCCCGCGTCAGCTTGAGGGCGGCGCCGGGGGTGATCGCCGTCACCGAGGCCGAGCGCTGGAGCCCGAGATAAAGGGCGATCTCGCCCACCACCGTGCCGGGGCCGAGCACGCCCAGCCGCACCGGCGCCTTGCCCGGCGTCTCCAGCCCGACGCTGATGCGGCCGGTTTCGATGAAATATAGATCGCCGCTCCGGCTTCCCTGCTCGATCAGGCGGTCGCCCTTGGCGAATGGCACCTTCTCGACGTAGCTCATGAAGCGGGCGACGTCGGCCGCCGCGGGGAAGGCGTCGGCGAGCTGCGCGCTCAGCGCCGCCGCGTCGGTTTCGGCAGCGCCCCGGTGGGCCTCGATCAGGCGCTCTTCGCACCACTCGAGGCCG
>JACPJY010000292.1 GCA_016187325.1 Rhodospirillales bacterium
ACATGAACACCCGCATGATCGTGACGACGCAAGGCTGGTTCGGCGGCGGCGGCGACCTGACGCCGGTGTTCGAGCTCGCGACCGACACCGCCGACTTCCACGCCGCCTTCAAGCGCGCCTGCGACGCCCACGACAAGGCTTACTACCCGAAGTTCAAGAAATGGTGCGACGAGTACTTTTTCCTGCCGCACCGCGGCGAGGCGCGCGGCGTCGGCGGCATCTTCTACGACAACCTGAATAGCGGCGACTGGGCGGCCGACTTCACCTTCACCCAGGACGTCGGCCGCGCCTTCGCCGAGGTCTACCCGAAGATCGTGCGCCGGCGCATGGACGCCGATTGGAGCGACACCGAGCGCGAGGCGCAGCTGATCAAGCGCGGCCGCTACGTCGAGTTCAACCTTTTATACGACCGCGGCACTCAGTTCGGCCTTAAGACCGGCGGCAACGTCGACGCCATCCTGATGTCGCTGCCGCCGGAGGTGAAATGGAAATGAGCGTGCGCAAATCCCGTCAAGCCCGGCGGGCGTTCGTCGCCGCGCTGGTTTTGAGCGCCGCCCTGACGGCGGCGGCCGGCGCGGCGGAAGGACCGAAAGGCCACTGGACGTCGGGCGAGAGGCTGTTCGGGTGGTGCCTGACTGAAGTCGCGGGGATGACCGAGAACCCGCTGTGCGTCGGCTTCGTCGGCGCCGTCGCCGACGTGCTGGCCGAGAACACTGCGGTCTCCGGCTATCGCGTCTGCCTCCGCGGCGACCTGGTGACGCAGCCGGCGGTGACGCTGGTCGCCCGCGCCCTGGCGCGCGAGTGGCCGTGCCCGTGAGCCGATCCCGGCCGCCGGTCCGCCATTATGGGCAAGGTAAACAACGCGTTAGCCGGAAGCAGCGGAAAAATAAAAAACCGTAATATTCGACGAAATTACTGGCATTGTATTTGTAAATTATTTGTCCGCGGGTTATACTGTTAACTGATTTTCCGGGTTTTATTTTGACGGATCCAAGTAAAATTACCGAAAATCCCGAGGCTCCTGCATCCGGGAAACCGCCGGCTGAAGCCGCTGCCGGATTTTGGCTCCTGGTCGCCGCCGTGTTCGCGGCCATTGCCCTCGGCGGCATTTACGCAAGCTGACCATCGAGCCCGCGCCGGGCTCGTCTCTCGCCGGTGTTCGCGCGGTCCGCGAGTGGGCCGGCCCAACCGGATCGAATCGTCCGGAAATTCATCGTCCCGAAGCGTTGCCGCCGGCCGCGCCTCGCCGCTGGTTTTCATTCCAATAGCTCAAGGAGCTCACCATGACGATGCCCAAAGCGACGACACCCTTTGTGATCGGCCTCATCGCCGGCGCCCTCATCATCAGCGTTGCCGCCTTCGCCAACGACTGGGTGGTCAGCAGCGAATCCAAGAACGCCCAGGTGAAGGACGCCTGGATCAACGCCCAGGCCGCCGTCTGCGCGTCGCTGGCCGGGGCCCATCTCAAGACCACCAAGAACTCCGTCAGCCTCGACGGCTATCAGGCCGCCGCCCGCAAGGCGCGCGACGACCTGGCGCGCGAGTTCGCCGTCGCGCTGCCGGGCGACAAGACCGCCGATTCGATCGTCGTCACCGCCTGCGCGCAGCTGCTCAACAAGCCGAAGGCCTAAGGAGGCGGGCGTGACCACCGCGGCGGAGACACCCGATGACCGATCGTGACAGCCCCAAGACGGCGGTCCTCAAGCGCGCTTTGCCGATCGGCCTTGCGATCTGTTGGCTGGCCTGGAGCGGCGCCGCCTTCGGCCAACAGGCGGCGGCGATGCCGAAAGACCTGCTCGACATGAAGGTCACGGTCAAATGCCAGGGCGGCGACGCGGTGTTCATGATCGTCAACCAGGGCAAGGCGTGGCCGGAACCGGGGATCATCTCGGTCTATTGGACCGGGGTGTCCCGGCTGGTCCACGAGCGGCGCCTGCGCTTCGGCGCCGGGCAACGGATCGCCTTCCGGGTGCCGGGGGTGGCCGGCGACAATTTCGAGTTCGGATTGTGGGTCAACCCGTCGTGGTTCAAGCGCCAATTCGACTACGACGCCCGGATCAAGTGCGGCTGAGCGCGGGGAATCGCATGTCCGACACCGGTCATCATCGAAAAGCCTATCTCAGGAAGATCGAGAACGAGCCGCCGCAGCGGACGAAGCCCCGGCACTGCCTGAAATGCCAGGCGCCGTTCACGAGCGCCTGGGCGGGCGAGCGCGTGTGCCCGAAATGCAAGACGTCGGGCGCCTGGCGCAACGGCATCGCTGCCAACATGGCGTCGTGGAGCCGCTGGTAAGCCGGCGGCGGTACAGGGCCTGAATTAACCCGGGGACGGGAACCATCATGATCGAGATCGCAATCGAGACCGAGCTTTCCGGACGTCCCAACCCGCCCTGGCGGGCCGATGGCGCCCGCCCGCCGTTGCCGGCACCGCCGCCGCCGGCCACAGCCAAGGCAAGAACCGTATTCGGCCTGGCGGGGGAGCTTAAGAACTTGGTTCGCGAAGACCGGCTGCACCGGTCGCAGCACGCACGCCAGTTGAAACGGGCGGGAAAATCCCGCTGATGCCCGGCTCGCGCCCCGCGATTGGGGTGTTCGCCGCGCCGGGAGCATGAGTCCAAGCGCGATCAAGGAAACAACAAGGAATAAACGATGACGAAGATCCTGAAGATTTTTTCGGCCGCTATCCTGTTTTGCGCTCTTTCCTGGAACGGGGAGGCGCTCGCGCAAGGCCTGCCCCGGGCGCCGAAGGACATCCTGGATATGAACGTCTCGATCACCTGCAAGGACGGCGACGCGACGTTCACGATCACCAACAAGGGCGAAACCTGGCCGGGCGTGGGGAATCTCTCGGTCTATACGACCGGGGCGGCGAAACTCATTCACAATCGCCGCATGCGGCTCGGCCAAGGACAACGGGTCACCTTCCGGGTGCCGGGGGTGGCCGGCGACAACCCCGAGTTCGGCTTGTGGGTCGACACCTCCTGGTTCAAGCGCGATTTCTCCTACGACGCCAAGATCACGTGCAGTTAGGCGTGGGCTTGTCGGTGCGGGCGCCGGCGGCCCTTCGTGCCGCCATCAACCGTTGACCGCGAGGGATCACATGTCGAGGATTGGCTTCCACAGAAGGGCCTATCTCAGGAAGGCCGAGAACGAGCCGACGGATCGCGTGAAAGACCGTCATTGCCTGAAATGCCAGGCGCCGTTCGTCAGCGCCTGGGCGGGCGAGCGCGTGTGCCCGAAATGCAAGTCGTCGAACGCCTGGCGCGAGGGCGTCGCCCCGAACATGGCGTCGTGGAGCTAGCTAGCGACGGCGCGCCCCTAATATCCCCTATCTGCCGGCCGCCGGCGGGTCCGCCCTCCAGGCGCGCGCCCGCTGTTCGGCCTTGGCAATCTGCTCGGCGGTCATCCGCCTGGCGACGATGGCGCGGTCCTTGGCGGCGAAGGGGTTGCCGAGCGCCGCCGCGAGGTCGAGCCACAGCAGGGCGGCGACGTCGTCCTGCGGCACGCCCAGGCCCTGCGCGTACAGGATGCCGAGGCTGTGCTGGGCCATCGGGTAGCCCTGGCCGGCGGCCATGCGGAACCACTTCGCCGCCTCGCCCAAGTCCCTGGCGACGCTCCGGCCGGTGGCGTACATGACGCCGAGGTTGTTCTGCGCTTCGCCGTGGCCCTGTTCGGCGGCCTTGCGGTACCACGCTGCCGCTTCCGCGTCGTCCCGCGCCACGCCCCGGCCTTGTTCATAATGTCGCGCCAGGCTGAATTGCGCCTTGGCGTCGCCCTGCGCCGCCGCCTTCAGGAACCACGCCACCGCCGCCGCGTCGTCGCGCGCCACGCCGCGGCCGAGGGCGAACAACAGGCCGAGGTTGTTCTGGGATTGGGCGAGGCCCTGCTCGGCGGCCTTGCGGAACCATTCGGCGCCTTCGGCGGCGTCCGCCGCGACGCCCTTGCCTTCCACCAACAGGATGCCGAGGTTGTGTTGGGCCAGCGCTAGGCCCTGCTCGGCGGCCAGCCGATACCACTTCGCCGCTTCGTCGTAATCCTGCGCCACCCCTTGGCCGTGCTGGTAGGCGAGGCCGAGGTCGTTCTGGGCCTGGGCGAAGCCCT
>JACPJY010000293.1 GCA_016187325.1 Rhodospirillales bacterium
CGTACCGTTGTGGTTGCCGGCCGAGTCGACCATGGTGCCATCGTCGAGTTCGTTCATCCGCCAGTAGGCGACGGGCTCCAACGCCTGCACCGCGTCCGGATAAGTCGGCGGCACGATTTCGGTGACATTGGCTACCACCGTCGGCGCGTCGGCCACGCCGGTGACGCCGACGTGGAACGACGCCGTGGTAGTCGCGATGGCGCCGCCGTTAGCTTCGGTCGAGGTCGCCGTGACCGTCAGGTCGAAGTCGACGTTGGAGTCTTCCTTCGGCGTGATCGTCAGTCCGCTAAGCTGATCCTGCGTCAACGTCCAGGTACCATCGTGGTTGTCGGTGCCGGCCGAAAGCGTCGCGCCCTCCGGCACGCCAGCGATCCTAACCGACAGCGCCTCTGAGCCGTCGAGATCCGTCAGCGCCGCGCTGATATCCAGCGCGATCGCCGTGTCCTCGAGGCCTTGCGCCGCGGCGACGTCGAGGGTCGGGGCGGATGCCGTGTTGTCGGCAACAACCGCCGATTCGACGCTCAGCGCGATAGTGCCGGCTGTTTCCGCCGTCGACGTGCCGTCCTTAGAAGTCGCGGTTACCGTCAGGGAGAAGTCGCCGCTCGAATCCGCCGCCGGCGTGATCGTCAAGCCGGACAGCTGGTTGAGGTCGTCGCCGGACAGAGTCCAGGTGCCGTCGCCGTTGTCGGTGCCGGCCGACAAGACCGCGCCGGTCGGAACGCCGCCGATGGTGATGCTCAGGGTCTCCGAGTCGTCGGTCAATGCGGCGGCGATGTTGAGCGCGATCGCCGCACCCGCCACGCCCGCGACGGCCCCAGTGGATTGGTTACCGTCGGAGCCAGGGTCAAGATCCAGCGTCGGCGCGTCGGCGACGCCGGCCACCGAAACGGTCATTGTGCCGGTAGTCTCCGCCGTATCGTCGCCATCCCGCGAGGTCGCGGTCACCGTCAGTGGAATGTCGCCGCTGAAGTCCGTGCCCGGCGTCAGGGTCAGGCCGGCCATTTGATCGCCGGTCAGGGTATAGCTGCCGTCCGAATTCGCGACCAGGACAGAGCCGTCACCGGCCTTCAGCACGCCGTCGGCCGGAATGCCTTCGATCTTGACGCTCAAGGTCTCGGAGTCGTCGGTCACGAACGACGAGATGTCGAGCGCGATCGCCGTGTCCTCGTTTCCGGAAACGTCATGCACGACAAGCGTCGGTACGTCGGCATCGGGCGCCACCGAAACGTGGATGGTGCCAACCGTCGAGGCCTCTCCGCCCTCCGCTTCTGTCGCCGTCGCCGTCACCGTCAGGTCGAAGTCAACGTCCGAGTTCTCCGGCGGCGTTACCGTCAGGTTCGCCAACTGGCTTGCCACCGAAGTGACGGTGCCGTCCGCGTTCACGATGTCCTGGAACGTATAGCTGCCGTCCGGATTCTTCGTGCCGGCCGACAGCACCGCGCCTTCGGGCAGGCCGTCGATGGTGATGGTGACGCCGAGCGTCTCAGAACCGTCCTCATCGGTCAGCACAGTGGTGATGTCGAGCGGGATCGCCGTGTCCTCCAGCCCCGAGGCCGCGCCTTCCAGTTGGTCGCCGGCGGCGCCGGAATCAAGGTCGAGGGAAGGTGCGTCGGCGCTGCCGGCGACCGTCACGTTGATGGTGCCGGTGCTGGTGGCCTGCGACGTGCCATCGGTCGAAGTCGCCGTCACATTCAATTGGAAGTCGACGTCCGAATCCTGCGGTGGCGTCACCGTCAAGCCCTGCAACTGCTGGGCGATTGTCGTCACCGAGCCATCCGGATGATGGATATCCTGGATGGTCCAGGTGCCGTTGCCGTTGTCGGTGCCGGCCGACAGCATCGCGCCATCGGGCATGCCCGAGATGGAGATGCTCAGGGTCTCCGAGCCGTCGGTGTCGATCACGGCTGAAGAGATATTCAACGCGATCGCCGTGTCCTCGTCACCCATGGCGTCGGCCACGGTCAGAGTCGGCTTGTCGGCAACCGGGTCGACGGTGACGTTGATGACTTTCTCCGTCGTCGCCGTCGAGGAGCCGTCCTTGGACGTCGCCGTCACCGTCAACTGGAAGTCGGCGTCCGAATTGGCGGGCGGGGTGATTTTCAGGTCCGTCAGTTGCGCCTGAGTCAGTGTATAGGTGCCGTCGTCGTTCCTGGTCCCGGCCGAAAGCTGAGCGCCGTCCGGAACCCCGGCGATGGTGATGCTAAGGTCCTCAGAGCCATCGGTGTCGGTCAGCGCCGAGCTGATGTTCAGAGGGATCGCCGCGTCCTCGTTACCCGTCGCGTCAACCACGGTCAGAGTTGGGGCGTCGGCGATCGGATCAACGGTCACGCTCAAAGTCTTGGTGGTTGTCGCGACATCGCCGTCGTTTTCTTTCGAGACTGCATTCACGGTCAGCGTGAAGTCGGCGTCCGAATTGGCGGGTGGGGTGATCGTCAGGCCCGCCAGCTGGTCCGGCGTCAGCGTGTAGCTGCCGTCCGGGTTCTTGGTGCCGGCCGACAACGTTGCGCCGTCCGGCACGCCCAGGATATTGATGCTGAGCATTTCGGAGTCGTCGTTATCGGTCAACGCCGCGCCGATATTGAGCGCGATCGCCGAATCCTCGTCGCCGCTAGCCGCCGTTACATCGAGCGTCGGCACGTCGGCGACGCCCTTGACGTCGACGTCGATGAACGCCGTTGTCGAGGCGGCGCCGTCATTGACCTCGTCGGAAGTCGCCGTCACCGTCAGCCGGAAGTCCTCGTTCGAGTTCTCCGGCGGCGTGATGGTCAGGCCCGTGAGATCGGTGGTGGGATCGAGTGTCCAGGTGCCGTCGGGGTTCCTGATACCATGGTTGAGCGTTGCACCCTCCGGCACGCCGGAAATGGTGATGCTCAGCGTCTCGGTGCCGTCGGTGTCGGTCAATGCCGCCGAAATGTTAAGCGGGATCGTCGTGTCTTCGTTGCCGACGGCGCCCGAAACCTGCAGATCCGGTGCCGAAGCCCCGGCGTCAATATGAACGGTCTGGGTTACCGTGTTGAAGTCGCCGCCATCGGCTTCCGTCGAGGTCGCCTGAACGCTCAGGTTGAAGTCCGCCAATACGTTGTAGGGAACGATGATGCCGAGGCCGGGCTGCGCCGCCTCTTCAAGAGTCAGAGTCCAGGTGCCATCGGCGTTCTTGGTGCCGAAGGTCAGCGAAGCGCCGTCCGGCAAGCCGCTGACCGTGATCGACAGCGATTCCGAGCCATCGGTGTCGGCGAGCGCCGCGTCGATGTCGAGCAGGAACGTCTTCGGGTTGGTAGTCAGTAGGTTCTCGTCCGCAATCGTCCCGTCGGCGAACTGGAAGTTCTCGACGGTCCTGACGGTGTCGGTGCCGTCGCGGCCGGCAAACATGTCTTGGACCGTGAAGCTGCCGTCCGGATTCCGGGTGATGATGTATTGCTCGCGCAGGCCGCTGAACACGGCGATGTCGCCCTGGCTGTCGTGGCCGCTCTCGCCGCCTTCCAGGACGTCGTTGC
>JACPJY010000329.1 GCA_016187325.1 Rhodospirillales bacterium
TCGCGGCGACGCTGGAGGAGCACAACAAGAACGTCGCCAAGTGGCGGCAGTTCAACAAGACTGCCGGCGACGGCAAACAATAGGATGCCGCTCGCCGGTTCATTCCTTCTCCGGCACCACCTTCAGCAACGGGTCGGTCCACGCCGGCGGCAACGCGCCAAGCAACCACGCCAGCGCATACATCGGCCACGGGAACGCGATTCGCGCCTTGTCGCGGGCGAGACCTTTGGCGATGATCCGCGCCGCCTTGTCGGCGTCCATGATCATCGGCATCGGGAACTTGTTGGGCGCGGTCATCCGCGAACGGATGAAGCCGGGGCATACCACCGACACCCGGATGCCGTCCTTGCCGAGCCAGCCGCGTAGCGCCTCGCCGTAGGCCTTGACCGCCGCCTTGCTGGCCGAATAGGCGGGCGTGCCCGGCAGGCCGCGGAAGGCGGCGATCGAGCTGACGATGGCGATCTGACCACAGCGGCGGCCGCGCATGCGGTCGATCGCCGGCCACACGGCGTTCAGCACGCCGCCCAAGTTGACGGCGAAGATGTCGCGGCATTGCGCCTCGCTTTCGCCGCGACCGCCGGTGCCGGCCGAGACGCCGGCGTTGGCGATCACCAGATCCAGCGGACGGCGCGTATCGACGGCCTCGATCCAGCGTCGGCTCAAGTCGCGGTCGGCGGCGTCGACGATTTTGCCTTCGACATTGGCGCCCGCGGCGCGGCAGGCCTCGACGACCGCCTTGAGGCGGTGCCGGTCGCGGCCGGAAAGCGCCAGCAACCGCCCCGGCCCGGCATAGAGCAAGGCCAGCGCCTCGCCGATGCCGCTGGATGCGCCGGTGATCAGGATGGCTTGTGGGTTGCGGATCGGGTCGGCCATGACGCCCCTGTTTATAGGGCGGAACGTCCCGGGTGGCGAGTTGTTCCGGTTGTTGCCGGCGCCCGCCAGCGTATAAACTCCAAGCGCATCCTGTGACGGAGGTCGCGTGTCCATCTCGTCCATGACCGGGTTTGCCCGCAGCGAGGGCCAACAGGACGGCCGCGCCTGGACCTGGGAGGTCAAGAGCGTCAACGGCCGCGGCCTCGACGTGCGTTGCCGCCTGGCGCTCGGCTTCGAGAACCTGGAACAGGTGGTGCGCGACGGCGTCGCCGCCCGCTGCAAGCGCGGCAACATCGCGGTGACACTGACCATGACTCGCAGCCAGGGCGACGGCGGATACCGGATCAACCAGGCGGTGCTGGCCGAGCTGCTGACGACGCTGCCGCAAATCCGCAAGCAGATTCCCGATGCCGCGACGCCCAGCATTGACGGCCTGTTGGCCCTGCGCGGGGTCATCGAGCCGGTCGAGGAAACCCTCGACGACGCGACGCGGGCGGCGCTGGAGGCGGCGATGCTGGCCGACCTCGACAGGGCATTGGAGGCGCTTTCGGCGATGCGCGACGACGAAGGCGCGCGGCTCTCTGCGGCGCTGCGGTCGCGCCTGGACGAGATCGGCCGGCTGACCGACGAGGCGGAAGAGTTGGCGGCGCTGCAGCCGGCGGCGATCCGGGAACGGCTGAAAACGCAAGTGGAGACGCTGATCGCCGACGTTCCGGCGATCCCCGAGGAACGCTTGGCCCAAGAGGCGGCGATCCTGATGAGCAAGGCCGACATGCGCGAGGAACTCGACCGGCTGAAGGCGCACGGCGAGGCGGCGCGCGAGCTGATGGAAGTCAACGGTCCCGTCGGGCGCAAGCTCGACTTCCTGTGCCAGGAATTCAACCGCGAGGCCAACACGCTGTGCTCGAAGTCGCAGGACGTGGAGCTGACCCGCATCGGCATCGAGCTGAAGACGGCGATCGAGCAGCTCCGCGAGCAGGTGCAGAACATTGAGTAGCGACACCGCCAAAGGCGCCGCTGCCATCGCCCGGCGCGGCCTGATGCTGGTGCTGTCGTCGCCGTCGGGCGCCGGCAAGTCGACCATTTCTCGAGAACTGCTGAAGCGCGAGCCCATGATGTCGATGTCGGTCTCTATGACCACCCGCCCCCAGAGGCCAGGCGAGGTCGACGGCAAGGACTACTTCTTTGTCGACAAGAAACAGTTCGCGGCCAAGATCGAGGCCGGCGAGTTCCTCGAGCACGCCACCGTGTTCGAGCATTCCTACGGCACGCCGAAGGGGCCGGTGCAGAAGGTGCTGAAGGCGGGCGGCGACGTACTATTCGATGTCGACTGGCAGGGAACCCAGCAACTCGGCCAGAGCGCACCCCAGGATCTGGTCTCGATCTTCATCCTGCCGCCGTCGATCGAGGAGCTGGAGCGGCGGCTGCACACCCGCGGCCAGGATTCCGACGAGGTGGTCCGCAAACGCATGGCCAAGGCCGCCTCGGAGATGAGCCACTGGTTCGAGTACGACTATGTGATCGTCAACGAGGACATCGAGGAGAGCGTTCGGCGGGTGCAGGCGATCCTCGCCGCCGAGCGGTTGAAGCGGGACCGTCAGGTGGGCCTCGGCGATTTCGTGCGTGGCCTCGGCGTCGGCAACTGAGCGCGGCGACGGGCGTCAACGGCCGGCGGCTTTTTCCTCGTAAGCGCGGGCCAGCGCGCAGAACTCCTCGACGCTGAGATTTTCCGCCCGCGCCGTCGGCTCGATGGCGAGCGCTGGCAATTCGAGGCCGAGCCGCTTCAGGCTCGATCGCAGCATCTTGCGGCGCTGGCCGAAGGCGGCCGCCGTCACCGCCTCCAGCGCCCGCCACGTCGCGGGCGCCAACGGCCGGGGGCGCGGGATCAGCGACACCACCGTCGAGGCGACTTTGGGCGGCGGCGTGAACGCCCGTGCGGCGACGTTGAACTCGATCGCGACTTCGGCCAGCCATTGCGTGATCACCGATAGCCGCCCGTACTTCTTGCTGCCGGGTCGCGCGGTCAGGCGCTCGGCCACCTCCTTCTGGAACATCAGCGTCAGGCGCTCGAAGGCGTCGATCCGGGCAAGCCAGCCGAGCAGCAGTGGCGTCGCGATGTTGTAGGGCAGGTTGGCGACAATGCGGCGCGGCGGCGGAACAAGCGCCGCGGTGTCGATAGTCAAGGCGTCGGCCTCGACGATGGCGAGCCGCCCAGGATAGGCCGCCGCCAACTCCGCCAGCGCGGCGACGCAGCGGACGTCGCGCTCGATCGCCGTCACCGAGCGGACGCCGGCGGCCAGCAACGCCCGGGTCAGCCCGCCCGGCCCCGGCCCGATTTCGATGACGTTGACGGCCGAGAGATCTCCGGCGGCGCGCGCGATGCGGGCGCAGAGATTGAGATCAAGCAGGAAATGCTGGCCGAGGGAACGCTTCGCGGCGATCTCGAAACGGCGGATGATGTCGCGTAGCGGCGGCAGCTCGGGCGGTGCGTCGGCCGGCATCGCCGCCTCGCCCTTCGCCGCCTCAGACGGCGGCGCCGGCGCGCCGGCGCGCCATCGCCGCGGCCAGCGCCAACGCCGCCA
>JACPJY010000330.1 GCA_016187325.1 Rhodospirillales bacterium
GCCGCCGTCCCGTTCCAGCTTCGCCTTCAGATACGACAGCACCGGGTAGAGCCCGGCGAACAGCGCGATCAGGAAGCCGTAGCCGCCCTCGCGGTAGCCTTTACGCAGCACGTAGCACTTGAAGAAACGCGAGAAGATGCGGCGCACGTTGGCGGCCATCGAGCCGATATTGCCGGACTCGCGGAGGTCCTTGGCGCGCGCCGTCGAATAGCTATCGAGCCGGCGGATCATGTCGGAGATGTTGCGGTCGACTAGGTGCTTGACGCGGTTCTTGAGCATCGGCCCCTTGCGGGCGCCGGGCGCCCACGTCAGAGCCGGATGCACGCGGAAATGGCCCCAGGTCTTGACGCCCTTCCTGAACAGTCCGGGATAGGCGGCCTTGCCGTAGGAGGCGCCCCAGCCCCAGCGCACCAGCCGGCCGCCGATGTAGTTGTCGACGGGTATCTCGTGCCAGTCGTAGGCAGTGGTGTCGACGATGCGCCGGATCTCTTCGGCGAGTCCGTCCGATATCCGCTCGTCGGCGTCGACTTCAAGTACCCAGGCGCCGCGGCAGGCGGAGACGGCGGCGTTGCGACGCTCGCCCTCGACCGGCCACGCGCCTTCGACGATGCGGTCGGTGAATTTGCGGGCGATCGCCTTCGAGCCGTCGGTGCACTGGTCCAGCAGCACCACGATCTCGTCAGCGAACGTGAGGCCGGCCAAACAATCGGCGAGCTGGCGTTCCTCGTTCTTCGCCGAGACCACCGCCGAGAGCTGGATGTCGGACGTCGCCAAATCCTACTCCGCCGATTCCAGGCGCGCCTTCAGGTGCGCGATCACCGGATAAAGCGCCGCGCAAAGCGCAATCACGAAGCCGAGTCCGTCTTCGCGGTAGCCTTTGCGCAGCACGTAGCATTTCCAGAATCGCGAGAAGATCTTCCGCACCATGTCCGGGAACGATCCGATCTCCCCCCGCTCCGCGAGATCGCGGGCGCGCCAAGTGGTGTTGCGGTCGAGCCGGAGCAGCAGATCGGAGATGTTGTTCGCGGCGAGATGAACGATGGCGTTCCCGAGCCGCGGGCCCTGCCGCCCTTCGACGTGAAGATGCGGGTGCACCCGTTCGAGGCCCCATCGCTTCACGCCCTTGCGGAACAGCCGCGGCGCGGCAATGGTGCCGATGGCGGCCATCCAGCCATGACGGACTAGTTGGCCGCCGACGTAGTTGTCCACCCGTACGTCGAAGATGTCGAAATCGGTCCGCTCGATCAGATTGCAGATTTCATCGGCCAGCGGGTCGGGCACCCGCTCGTCGGCATCGATTTCGAGTATCCATCGGCCGCGGCAAGTGGCAATGCCGGCGTTGCGCCGGTCGCCCTCGCGCTCCCATGCGCCCTCGACGATGCAGTCGGTGAATTTTCCGGCGATTGCCTTGGAACCGTCGGTGCAGCGATCGAGGACAACCACGATCTCGTCCGCGAACGCGAGGCCTGACAGGCAATCCGCCAGCCGCGCCTCCTCGTTGCGGGCAACCACCAGCGCCGACAATCGGACTAATCGGACTCCGTCGGACGTTCGGTGCCCGCCGCTCACGCCGCCGTCTCCGTCGCCCGTTGCCACAGCGTGCGCGCGGCCGTTTCGACCGCGTCAACGCTGAGGCTGTCCATCAGAGTGTCGGTGTGGCGGTGGTCGAAGTTGGCCGGGAATATTTCATCGAAGGATTTCTCGGCGCGGGCGACGTCGCCAAGCGGTCCCCACGGCGCGTAGTGCTGCTCGAGGCTGGGCCCAAACAGGCCCAGCGTCGGCACCTCGGCCGCCGCAGCCAGGTGCATCAGGCCGGAGTCGTTGCCGACATAGAAGTGCGCCCGCGCCAGGCAGGCCGCGGCAGTCGGCAGATCGATCCTGCCCACCAGGTCGATGCGGCGGTCCTCGGGGATCGCTTCGATCACTTGCAGCGCCATCGGCCGCTCGTCGTCGCGCCCGAACACCGCGACGCGGGCGCCGGGCATGATGCCGCCCGCGCCCGTCAGGCGCTGGATCAACTCGACGAAATACTCGGGCCGCCACATCTTCGCCGCCCAGTTGGCGGTCGGCCCGATGGCCAGAACCGGAGGGCCTTCGGGGATCAGCGTGCTCGCCGCCGTCCGCGCGTCATCGGATATCCACACGTGAGGGGTCGGCGGCGTGCCGGAAACTCCGAGCACCTGCGCCAACTGTTCGACCCGGTGGCCCGACGAGCGCGAGCCGCGGAGGCGGTATCGCCGCGAGGCGGCCAGCAACGCCGACACCGGCGTATTGCGCAAATCGACCAGCACGTCCCACCACTGACCCACCGTCCGCCACCACATTCCCACCCAGTGCAGCGACAGCACCATCTTGTCGAGGACGATGATGCGCTCGAGGTTGGGCACCGCCTCGAATAGCGGCGCCGCCGCCGGGCCGCAGGCGACGGTAACGCGGGCGTCCGGGTTTTCGGTAAGCAGCTTGTTGAGAAGCCCGGTGGAGAGGATGGCGTCGCCGACTCGCGTCGAGGTGATGAACAAGATTCTCATGCGTCTACTATCGCCCTTCCCTCGCCGCCGCCCAACGCCGGCGCGCCCCGTTATACGGCCGCGGATTCGGCTTGCAAAGGCCGGGGACACGACAGTCCGCGGCCTTGCATCGCCGCGGCCGCCGCCTTACGTCTAAGGCCGACGCGGGGCGTCAATTCTGCCATACTGCTCCGGCATTTGCAGGTGCGAAAGGCGACCGATGAAGGGTCAATCCCGATTTGCCATCCTCGATGACCGCGGCCTGCTAGCCGTCGGCGGCGACGACCGTATCCCGTTCCTGCAGGGGCTGGTCTCCAACGACATGAAGACGGTCGGGCTGGTGCGCGCCGTCTACGCCGCGCTGCTGACGCCGCAGGGCAAGTATCTGCACGATTTTTTTGTTCTCGCCCATGACGGCGCACTGCTGCTCGACTGCGAGCGGGCGCGGCTCAAGGATTTGAAGAAGCGGCTCGCGATCTACAAGCTGCGCTCGCGGGTGACGTTGGAGGACGTTTCGGACAATTTCGCCGTTGCGGCGTTGTTCGGCGACAATTGGCGCGACGGTTTCGGGCTCGGCGATGCGGCCGGTGCGGCGGCGGCGTTCGCGGGCGGCGTCGTCTGCGTCGATCCCCGGCTGGCCGATGCCGGCGGCCGCGCCGTGCTGCCCCGCGGCACGGCCGAGGCGGTGCTGTGCCAGGCCGGACTAGAGAAGACGGCGGCGGCGGATTACGACCGGCTACGGCTGAGTCTCGGGCTTCCCGACGGCAGCCGCGACCTCGTCGTCGACAAGTCGATCCTGCTCGAGAGCGGTTTCGACGAGCTCAACGGCGTCGACTGGAAGAAGGGCTGCTACATGGGCCAGGAGCTGACGGCACGCACCAAGTACCGCGGCCTGGTCAAGAAACGCTTGGTACCGGTGGTGCTCGACGGGCCGCCGCCGCAGCCGGGGACGCCGGTGATGCTGGCCGGCCGCGAGGCGGGCGAGATGCGCTCGGCGGCCGCCACCGAAAAGGGCGGCATCGGGTTGGCGCTGCTGCGCCTCGAATCGCTCACCGAGGCCGACCGGGCCGGGGGCGGGCTGCAAGCCGGCGGCATCGGGGTGACGCCGGCGAAGGCGCCGTGGATGGCTTTTTAGCGCCGTCCTCCTACAATGACCACATGACCCGCGAGCTCGCGCACGCACTGGAA
>JACPJY010000331.1 GCA_016187325.1 Rhodospirillales bacterium
CCCGTCGAAATGACGACCTTTGACGACCGATGACGACCTTTAAAAAATAAAAAAAATCGCCCGCCGAAATGACGAGAAATGATGAGAAATGACGAGAGTCTGAAAATTTTTCGGGACGGGAATCGTGGCTTGTCAACGGGTTGGGCGAATAAAGGCGGCCGAAAATGACGAGAATCGGACGAGTTTCCGACGAGGTCATGACGAGTTTTGGACGAGATTCGGACGAGTTTCGGACGAGATTCGGACGAGATTTGGACGATGCGCCGGCGGCCGCCGACCGCCGCGCCCTAACGCCGCTTGAGGCCCTTTTGCCGCATCCGCCACAGCAGGGTCTCGACCCGGTCCTGGCCGTAGAACGGCTCGCCGGCGAACGCCATCAGCGGCACCCCCCAGTGGCCGGCCGCGAGTTGCGCCCGCTGGTTGGCCTCGATCAGCCGGTCGTACTTGGCCGGGTCCGCCGCGATATCGCGCTCCAGCTCGGCGGCGTCGAGCCCGGCCCGCGCCATCGCCTTCGCCAGGTGGTCGCCAAGGTGCCAGTTATCGGTGCCGCCGTCCCACAGGATGCGCGACACCTGATCCAGGAACGCGAGCCCGCGGCCGGCCTCGACCGCCGCCTGTCCAAGACGCGTCAGGCGATGCACGTAGGGCTGCTCGGGCGCGATGGCGTTGGTGGCCATGTCCATGACCACCGGGTCCGGCAGCGGCCGGCGGAACGGCACGCCGAGGAACTCGGCGACGCGCTTCGAATCGAGGGTGTGGTACGGCCGGTACAGCGGATTGACGTGCTTGAAGAACTCCGCCGAGCGGATGGCCATCGGATACACCGGCCGCACGGCGACCTCGACCTCCCAGTCGCGGTGGATGGCGAGGATGCGGTCGAGCGCCAGGTAGCAATAAGGACTGCGGAACGACCAGTAGAGATCGAAGGACAGGGTCATTCGAAGGTCAACACGCTTGCCAGCACTGTCTCAGTTTGGCCTTTCTCCTTCGAGACGCCCCATCCCCTCATCCTGAGGAGCACAGCGTCTCGAAGGATGAGGGAATGGGGCTCCTCAGGATGAGGCCAAACTGAGACAATACCCGCTTGCCTGCTAGCGCAGCGGCGGGCACGAAGGCGGCTCACGCCAACCCCATCTGCGCTCTGACCGCGGCGTTGAGTTCGCTCGCCGGGTCGGCGAAGGCGCCGAGCATGGTGAAGTGGTTGAGCCCCGGCACCACCATCAGCCGGCAGTCGGCGAGCCGGTTCGACCACGCCGCCGCCAGGATGTTGCTGTGGCGCAGGAACTCGTCGCTCTCGGCGCCGCCGACGGCGATCAGCGCCGGCGCGTCGGTGGCCGGCGCCAGGCGGTCGGGGCTGTTGCGGGCCTCCTGTTCGGCCGTGAACCGGAGCGTATCCTGCAGGTAGCAATGGCGGATCGGCTCCAGGTCGTAGATGCCGGAGAGCGCCGCGCCGCCCTTGACCAGCGTGCGCGGCAGGGCGTTTCCGAAGGACGGCCAGTCGGTGGCCAGCATCATCGCCGTCAGGTGGCCGCCGGCGGAATGGCCGGAGACGAACACGCGATCGCGGTCGCCGCCGAACTCGCCGGCGTGACGATACGCCCAGGCGACGGCGGCGCGGCACTGGCGCACCTGCTCGTCGAGATCGACGGCCGGCACCAGCGCGTAGTTGACGACCACCAGGATGGCGCCGGCCGGCACCAGGCCGCGGGCGACGAAGCGGAAGTGGTCCTTGTGGCGGCTGTACCAGTAGCCGCCGTGCAGGAACACGTTGACGGGTACTTTGTTGGGTTTCTTCGGCAGGTAGATGTCGAGCTTTTCGTCGGCGCTCGGCCCGTAGGCGACGTCGAGTTTGTGCTCGAACGCCTTCAGCACCTTGGCGCCGTCGGCGGTCCACGCTGCGTGCAGCTCGGTGTGCTCCGGGTGGCGCGCGCGGTTGTCGTACTGGGCGTCGAGGGCCGCGCGGTCGTAGCCGCCGAATACCGTCGCTTCGTTCATGATCTCGTCTCCGCCGCCGCCCGTCGGCTCCCGGTCCACGTCAAGACAGCGGAATCGCCGCGACGTGTTTCTTGAACGCCGGGCGCTGCTTGAGGCGGCCGAGCCAGGCCTCGAGGTTAGCGAGCTTCGGCCGCTTGACGTCGAGCATGTACCAGCGATTGGCCGAGCAGCCGGCCGGGATGTCGCCGATGGTGATGTCCGGGCCCGCGATGTACGGGCGCTTGGCGAGCTGGCCGTCGACCATGGTCCACAGCTTGGCGACCTTGTCGGTGGCGTCGGCGATCGCCTTGGCATCGCGCTTCGCCGGCTCGACGCGGATTTGTTGGATGAAGATGGTGGTCATCGGCGGGTGCATGGCGGTCAGGTACCAGTCCATCCATTGCGAGGCCAGGCCGCGGCCCTTGGCGTCGGCCGGCTGCCACGGCGCCTTGCCGTACTTGTCGGCGAGGTAGCGGACGATGGTGTTGGATTCCCAGATCACGACGTCGCCGTCCTCGAGGGTCGGCACCAGGCCCATCGGGTTCTTGGCCAGGTACTCCGGCGTGTCGTTGCCCTTGAACTTGCCGCCGACGTCGACCCGCTCGACCGCGACGCCGAGCTCGTCGGCGCACCACATCACCTTCTGCACGTTGATCGACGACGCGCGGCCCAGTATCCGTATCATCGGTTTTTCCTCCCTGGATGTCCCTATGGGGCGGCCGTTTCCGGCGGCCTCGTTGTACGCGATTTCCCGTTGGCGTCGATTACAGCAAATCGCCGCCGCCTCGGCCAGCCCGTTCACCAGATCGTCACCCCCGCGAAAGCGGGGGTCCAGGCTCTTGAAAAAGCTGGATTCCCGCTTGCGCGGGAATGACGAAGAGGGGCGCGAGGGTGACGGTGGAGAGAAGCACCGCTCGCTACTCCACCTCGGCCGCGAACTTGTAGCCGCTGCCGACCACGGTGACGATCAGGCGCGGCTTCTTCGGGTCGGCCTCGATCTTCTTCCTGACCCGGCTGACCAGCACGTCGATCAGCCGGTCGCTGGGGGCGTCGGAGTCCTGGCTGACGGCGTCGAGCAGGAAGGCGCGGCTGAGCACGCGATGGGGCGCGCGGGCGAACGCGGCCAGCAGGTTGAACTCGGCCCGCGTCAGGGCGACGTTGCGGCCGTCGGCGGCGTTGAGCGTATGGGCGCCGGCGTCGAGCCGCCAGCCGGCGAA
>JACPJY010000332.1 GCA_016187325.1 Rhodospirillales bacterium
GCACGGTGAAGCAGATGATCGAAAACGTCGGAATCACGCGCGCCGCCTCCGATGCCGCGCTAGCGCGACAACACCCGGTCGACCCAGCGCAATAACGGCCGGTCGATGCCGAGCATCGCCGGCAGTTCGGCTGCCGCACCGGTGGCGCCGGCGCCGCACTTGCGAGGCCGTGGCGGCAAGTACTTGTTGGTCGGCTTGTAGCCGAGCTCAGGCATCAAGTCGTAGCCGCCGCGCTCGGCGACCAGCTTCGAGACCGCCGAGTCGGGATCGCCGAGGTCGCCGAAATGACGCGCGTGCGCCGGACAAGTGGAAACGCAGGCCGGCATCCGATCGCTCTCATCCAGGTTGTCGTGGTAGATGCGGTCGATGCACAGCGTGCATTTCTTCATCACGCCCACGTCGGCGTCGAACTCTCTCGCCCCGTAGGGACAGGCCCAGCTGCACAGCTTGCAGCCGATGCACTTGCTCTCGTTGACCAGCACGATACCGTCCTCGGCGCGCTTGAACGAGGCGCCGGTCGGGCACACGGTGACGCAGGCAGCGTCCTCGCAGTGCAGACAAGACTTCGGGAAATACACTGTCCGCCCGCTGCCGTCCGCCGCCGCGTCATCGGGAACCACCTCGAAGGCGTGCACGCGGTTGAACCAGACGCCGCTCGTCCCGGCCGCATAGGGGGCGAGGTCGGTCAACGGCGCCATGTGGCCGCCGCTGTTCCACTCCTTGCAGTTGACGGCGCAGGCATGGCAGCCGACGCAGACGTCGAGGTCGATCACCAGACCGAGCTTCTTCCCGGTGGTTGCGGGCAACGCCGTCATTGCGACCCCCGCTCGCGGGCGCGGCGGAATTCCTCGCCGTAGCGCAGCACCCCCGGCGCTGGCGCCATGCCAGGCGGCCTCGCCGCCGGCGCGAACTGCGGGAAGCTCTCGTGCGCTTCCTCGGGCGCCGCCTTTTCCACCCGCACGCGAAGGTCGTACCACGCCGCTTGGCCGGTGACCGGGTCGGAGTTGGAATAGCGCTGGCCATCGCCGCGCGCCGGCAAAAGCTCCGAGATCACGTGATTGAGCAGGAAACCTTTCTTCGCTTCCGGCGCGTTGGCATCCAGGTTCCATGCACCGGCGCGCTTGCCGACGGCGTTCCACGTCCACACGGTATCGGGATTGACGCCGTCCATCAGCCCGACCTGCACCTTGATGCGGCCGTGGTGCGACGTCACCCACACCCAGTCGCCGTCGGCGATGCCGAGTTTCGCGGCCGTCCGGTGGTGCATGTAGAGCCGGTTCGAGCCGGTGATCTGCCTGAGCCAGGCGTTCTGCGAGCCCCACGAGTGATACATCTGCGCCGGCCGCTGGGTCACCGCGTGCAGCGGGTAGTCGTCGGTGTCGACCAGCGATTCCTCTAACGGCGTGTACCAGATCGGCAGCGGGTCGAAGTACGCCTCGATGCGGGCTCGCAAGTGCTCGGGCGGCTGCTTGACGCCGTGGCCGCGGGCGGCGAGGCGGAACTTCTGCAGGTTCTCGGAGTAGATCTCCATGACGATCTGCTCCGGCTTGCCGATGAAGCCGACGGAAGCCGCCCACTCCAGGTAGCCCTTGTTGGCCATCTTGTAGTAGCGGTGCTCGGGTTTGAGTTCGTAACGCCAGAAGCACTGGTTTTCGATGTACTTCTGCAATTGATCGGGATTCGGCGCGCCCCTGCCGTGCTGGTCGCCGTTGGCGCCTCGCCACCCCGCCAGCGAGCCGATGCCCGGCGCGCGCTCGTGGTTGACGATGTAATCGGGATAGCCGCCAGGATACCGGGCGCTGCCGTCGGAGTTGACCATGGCGGGCAGGCCGAGCCGGGCGCCAAGATCGAGGAGCACGCTCTGGAACGCGCGCACGTCGCGGTCGGGCTCGACCACCGGCTGGCGGATGGAGTCCTGGGCGGCGTCGGCCTCGCAAATCGGCCGGTCGAGGAGCGAGATGCAGTCCCAGCGCTCGAGGTACGTGGTGTCGGGCAGGATCAAATCGGCGTAAGGCACCATCTCCGAGAAATAAGCGTCGGAATAGATGATGCGCGGAATCTTGTATTCCCCGGTGACCGGGTCCTTGTCGGTCAGCATCTTGATCACGCCGCCGACGTTCATCGACGAGTTCCAGCTCATGTTGGCCATGAACATCATCAGCGTGTCGATCGGGTACGGGTCGCCCTTCCAGGCATTGGTGATGACCATGTGCATCATGCCGTGGGCGGCGATCGGGTATTCCCACGAGA
>JACPJY010000333.1 GCA_016187325.1 Rhodospirillales bacterium
CCCAATGTCGAACGCACCAACACCGTCGACATCGGTTTCCGCGGCGTCGGTGAATCGAGCCGCAGCGCGGGTGTCCGCGACGTACCGCAGGAAAGCCTGATGCTGACCGGCGACCAGAACATCATCGACATCGACTTCGTCGTCCAATGGCGGATCAAGAACGCCGCCGAATTCCTGTTCAATCTGCGAAACCAGGAAGGCACGGTGAAGATCGCTGCCGAAAGCGCGGTGCGCGAGGTCGTCGGCCAGACGCCGCTCGAGGAAGCCATCGCCAGGCGCCGCGCCGAGGTCGAAACGCGGACCAAGGAATTGCTGCAACAGATCCTCGATGCCTACGGCGCCGGCGTATTCATCGCCGACGTCAAGCTGCAGAAGGTCGACGCGCCGTCGGAGGTGATCGACGCCTTCAACGACGTGCAGCGCGCCAAGCAGGACCAGGAGCGCTCGATCAACGAAGCGCAGGCCTACCTGAACGACATCGTGCCGAAGGCCAAGGGCCAGGCGGAGAAGATGACCCAGGAGGCGGCCGCCTATAAGGAAAAGGTGATCAAGGAAGCGGATGGCGAGGCCAAGCGGTTCCTGTCGGTCTACGAGACCTACAAGGGGGCCAAGGACGTCACTACCCGGAGACTATTCCTGGAACGCATGCAGGACGTGCTGAAGAACTCGGAGAAGGTGATCATCGACAAGGCCGGCACCGGCGTGGTGCCCTACCTGCCGTTGCCGGAATTGCGGAAACAGCAGGCACCGCAGAGCGGAGGGACCAAGAAATGAACAAGACCGTCCTTGCCGTCCTCGGCGTCGTCATCATCGCCATCGGCATCACGCTGTCGAGCGCGCTGTTCACCGTGCATCAGACCAAGCAGGCATTGATCCTGCAATTCGGTAATCCGATCCGGGTCGAGCGCGACCCCGGCCTCAAGGTCAAAATGCCGTTCATCCAGAACGTCGAATACTACGAGCGGCGAATCCTTGATCTCGATCCGCCTAGCCAGGAGGTCGTGCTCGCCGACCAGAAGCGCATCAACGTCGATTCCTTCGCCCGCTACCGCATCGTCGATCCGCTGGAGTTCCGCAAGAAGGCCGTCACCGACGTCAATTTCCGTCAGATCTTCGGCAACCGGCTAAACGCCGCCGTGCGCGCCGAGGTTGGCCAAGTATTCCTGGCCGACATGCTGACTAAGAAGCGCAGCGAGATCATGGACAAAATCTCGAAGCAGATGAAGGCGCAAGCGGCCGAGTTCGGGACCGAAGTGGTGGACGTGCGCATCGGCCGCACGGATTTGCCGCAGGCCACCGCGCAATCGGTCTACAACCGCATGCGCTCCGATCGCGTCGCCAGCGCCGCATTGCTGCGCGCCGAGGGCGAGGAACAGAAGCTGAAGATTCAGGCCGAGGCCGACAAGCAGCGCACCATCATCATCGCCGAGGCGCAACGACAGGCCGAGATCCTGCGCGGCCATGGCGAGGGAGAGCGCAACCGCATCCTCGGCGAGGCGTTCGGCCAGGACCCGCAGTTCTTCGATTTTTACCGCTCCATGGAGGCTTACGGGCAGGCGCTTGGCGACGGCACCACCATGGTGCTGAGCCCGGACTCCGCGTTCTTCCGCTTCTTCGGCACCGACAAGATGCAAAAATAGACGGGCGCCGAGCCGACCCGGGCTTTCGGCGGGGTGTCGACACCGGACGACGCGACGATGACCGACCTGATGACCGCGCTGGCACTGGCCATCACCATCGAGGGGATCCTGTATGCGTTGTTCCCCGAGGCCATGAAGCGGATGATGGCGGAGGTGCTGAAGCAGCCGCCGGGGGTGCTCCGGACCGCCGGCCTGACGGCCGCGGCGGCCGGTGTTTTCGTCTTGTGGCTGGTGCGCGGCTGACGGCAAGCCGGTGTAACCTGTCGCAAATGCCCATGCGGCGCCCCATCGCGGCCATAGTAAGACCACATTTATCGGGCAAATGGACGCCAACCGCGCTTGCAACCGGGCGCATAGAGGATTAAATCGCAGGGTCGGGAACGCGACCCCGGCCCCGCCGTCATGAGGATACCGAACACCATGAAACCATTTGCTTTTCTTCCCTCGCGCAGCGGTTGGCTGGCGATTCTCGTGCTGGCCGTGGCCGCGCCGGGCGCGGGCGCGCAGTCGAAATCGGCGCCGGACGGTTTCGCCGAGCTGGCCGCCAAGCTGCTGCCGTCGGTGGTCAACATCTCGACCACCCAGGTGATCGAAGGACGTCCCGGCATGGAGTTGCCGAAGCTGCCGCCGGGCTCGCCGTTCGAGGACTTCTTCAAGGAATTCTTCGACCGCAACCAGCCTGAACAGCGGGCGCGCCGGGCGACTTCGCTCGGCTCCGGGTTCATTGTCGACGAACGCGGCTACGTGGTCACCAACAACCACGTCATCCAGGACGCCGACGAGATCACCGTCGTGCTGCACGACGACACGCGGCTGAAGGCGGAACTGGTCGGCCGCGACGCCAAGACCGACATCGCCGTTCTCCGCGTCAAGCCAAAGGAGAAGGAGAAGCTGGGGGCCGTGAAGTTCGGCAATTCCGACAAATCCCGCGTCGGCGACTGGATCGTCGCCATCGGCAACCCGTTCGGGCTCGGCGGCACGGTGACGGCGGGCATCATTTCGGCCCGCGGCCGCGACATTAACGCCGGCCCCTACGACGACTTCATCCAGACCGATGCCTCGATCAACCGCGGCAACTCCGGCGGACCGATGTTCAACATGGCCGGCGAGGTGATCGGCATCAACACCGCCATCTTCTCGCCGACTGGCGGCAGCGTCGGCATTGGCTTCGCCATCCCGGCGACGGCGGCCAAGCCGGTGATCGACCAGCTGATCAAGCACGGCCAGGTGCGCCGCGGCTGGCTCGGCGTCCATATCCAGGCAGTGACCGACGAGATTGCCGAAACCCTCGGCCTCAAGGAGGCCGCGGGCGCGCTGGTCGCCAGCGTGATCAAAGAAGGCCCGGCCGAAAAGGCCAAGATCGAGGCCGGCGATGTCATCCTGGATTTCGACGGCAAGAAGGTGACCGAGATGCGGCGCCTGCCGCGCATGGTCGCCGACACCGAGGTCGGCAAGGAAGTGCCGGTCACCGTCTGGCGCAACAACAAGAAGGTGGCACTGAAGGCCAAGGTCGGCGAGCTGACCGAAGCCGTCGCCGAGGTCGCGGCCAAATCCGGCGACACCAAGAAGGGCGGCGCCGAGGAGACGAATGTCGAGGCCCTCGGCTTGAGACTGACCTCGATCACCCCGAAGGTGGCCGAGCAGTTCAAGCTCGGCAAAGACGCCAAGGGCGTCGTCGTGCTCAAGGTCGACGAGAAGGGCCCGGCCGCCGAGAAAGGCATCCGCCCGGGCGACGTGATCGTCGAGGTCAGTCAGGAAGAAGTGCGCGCCCCCGGCGACATCTCCAAGAAGGTCGCCGACGCCAAGAAAGCCGGCCGCAAGTCTGTGCTGTTGCTTCTGGAAGGCCAGGGCGGGCTTCGCTTCGTCGCCATCCGCATCGACAAGGGCTAAATCCGGAAACCCCAATCGGGACGCCGACGGCGCCGCCGCAACCGGTCGGCGCCGTTGCTGTATTTGGGGCCTATCAGGCGGCGAATTCGTCGCGCCGGTATCCCTGCAGGAAAAGCACCGCCGTCAGATCGCCGTGCTCGATGCGGGCGCGGGCGGCGTTGGCGAGTACCGGCTTCGCCCGGTAGGCGACGCCGAGGCCGGCGGCTTCGATCATCGGCACGTCGTTGGCGCCGTCGCCGACGGCAAGCGTCCCTTCCATGGGGATGCCGCGCGATTGCGCCGTCTCGACCAGGGCGCGGCGCTTGGCGTGCTGGTCGAGGATCGGCTCGCCGACGCCGCCCGTAAGGCGGCCCGCTGCCGTCTCGAACCGGTTGCCCCGCTCGGCATCGAAGCCGAGGCGACGGGCGATGCGCTCGGTGAAGTAGCGGCATCCCCCGGATACCAGCACCGTGTAGGCGCCGGCGGCGGCCATGGTGTGCACCAGGGTCTCGGCGCCGGCCGTGAGCCGGACGTGGGCGAGCGTGTCGGCGAGGGCGCCTTCGGAGACGCCTTCCAGCATCGCCACGCGTTGCCTGAGTGCATCCGCGAACTCGATATCGCCGGCCATGGCGCGCGCCGTGATGGCGGCGATCTCGCGCTTCTTGCCGGCGGCAGCGGCGAGCTCGTCGAGCGTCTCGGCGGCGACCATGGTCGAATCCATGTCGGCGACCAGCAGTCGCTTGCGGCGCCCGTCGACGGGGCCGACGCAGATGTCCACCGGCAGCCCGACCAGCACCCGGCGCAGCGCCGTCTCGGCGGCGTCGGCGGCGACGCCGGCAAACGGCACGTCGCAGGCTTCCTCCGGCGCCAGCCAGTCGGCGTCATCGACCTCGGCGCCAAGACCGTTGAGCGCCGCCATCGCAGGGGCGACAATGGCGCCCGTCAGCACGCCCGCCACGGGCGCGATGAGGGTCAGGACGTGGTGCGGGGCGGGCGCGGGCAAGGGGGACCGGTTCCGGGTTTTTCCAGGGATTACTTATCGAGAGCGCCGAGACAGTGACCGATCTGCAACCTGTTGTCATCATCGCCGGGCCGACGGCCAGCGGCAAGACCGCGCTCGCCCTCGACGTCGCCCGCGAATTCTCCGGCACCGTCATCAACGCCGATAGCATGCAGGTGTACAGGGAGCTCAGGGTGCTGACGGCGAGACCCAGGCCCGCCGACGAGGCCGCGGTGCCGCATCGGCTGTTCGGAGTGCTGGCGGCGTCGGAGGCGTGCTCGGCGGGCCGCTGGCTCAAGATGGCGGCGGCCGAGATCGAAGCCGCGCGCGGCGCAGGTCGCCTGCCGGTGGTGGTCGGCGGCACCGGGCTTTATTTGAAGGCGCTGATCGAAGGGTTGGCCGAGGTGCCGGAGATTCCGGCCGCCGTCAACGCCGAAGTGTGGCGCCGCTTCGACCGCATCGGCGGCGAGGCGTTCCGGGCCGAGCTCGCCGAGCGCGACCCGGAGGCGGCGGCGAAGCTGCCCGTCGGCGACAGCCAGCGTCTGAAGCGGGCGATGGCGGTGGTCGAGGCGACCGGCCGGCCGCTCGCCGAGTGGCATCGCCGGCAATCGGAGGCGCCGTGGGTGGCGGCGCGGTTCGGCGTCGTCGCCCTGATGCCGCCGCGCGAGGCTCTTTACGCCGCCGCGGAGGCGCGCTTTATCGAGATGATGGCCTCGGGTGCCCTCGACGAGGCAAAGGCGCTGGTCGCCCTCGGCCTCGACCCCGAGCTGCCGTCCATGAAGGCCCTCGGCGTGCCGGAACTGAGCCGGCATCTGGCCGGCGAGATTTCGCTCGCCGGCGCGGTTGCCGCCGCCCAGCAGGCGACCCGCAACTTCGCCAAGCGGCAGTTGACGTGGCTGCGCAACCAACTCGCCCCCGACCACGTCATCGAGGCGCTTTATGGCCCCGCGCACCGCGCCCAGGCGCTGGCCTGGGTGCGGCGTTTCATCGGCTAGTGCCAATTACCGGCTCTTGTAAATTCAGGAGTCACCCCCACCCGGCGCTACGCGCCGACCTCCCCCGTCTAGGGGGAGGTGACCCGCCTCCCCCCTTGCGGGGGAGGCCGCGAGAGCCAGCGAGCGGGAGGGGGGATGTATCGGGCTTTCCCGATTGCGAGCGCTACAA
>JACPJY010000300.1 GCA_016187325.1 Rhodospirillales bacterium
CCGGACTTCCTGGGCGATAAACGTTTCCGACAGGCGCGGGTAACCCTTGAGGACAAAGGCAACGGATGCGGACATTATGCCTCCGTTACATCAAAACACGTAACGGCCGTTCGACGCCGAACTCCCCTTCGACGTTTGCACGCACCAGGGTACCGACGCGATCGAGTCCGCCGAGCATACCCGGAAGCAGGGATTGCGAAGGTTTCTTCTGGTGGGGCAGTGCCCGCAACGCTTCCGCCATCACCTGGGTATCAAGGATACCGTCGGGAATCAGGACCTTCAGAAGACCCAGTTCCTGAGCGCGGATCGCGCGGAACAACTGTTCCTTTCTCGGCACCATCCTGGGGATGACTAACGCCCGTTTATCATAGGACAAGACCTCGCAGAAGGTGTTGTAGCCGCCCATCGACACGACGCCGACGGAATTCGCCATCAGCACCTCCATGCGGGAATCGAACGAGATCACCTTGACCCGAGGGAGACGACTGGCGCGGTCGATGAAATCGCGACGTTGCTCCGGCGGCATGAACGGCCCCAGCACCATGAAGGCGGCATGGGGGAGTTCATACCCCGCCTCATAAGTGCGCATCACCCAGTCAATCATGGTCGCACCGTCGCCGCCGCCGCCGGGCGTCACCAGGATGTAGGGCTCCGATACGTTGAAATCGTAGGGAAGGCCGTGTTCCGTCGGCAACGGACGCGGCAGATAGCCGGTATAGATGGTTTTGTTCCTGAGGCCCTGGGAAGTGTCGAGGCCTTGCAGCGGATTGAAGAACTCCTTCAAGCCGTATACCCATATCTCGTCGTACAGGTCCTCCATCGCCGTCAGCACGTTGCGGCCCGCCCACTCCTGCTTGAGCAGCAGCGGCTCGTCCATGATGTCGCGCAGACCCAGGATCACCCGCGTACTGGTGCCCTTGAGCATCCGCAGCGTTTCATGCATCTCGCCCTTCAGGCCGAGCGGTTCCTTGTCGACCAGGAACAGATCGGGCGCGAAAGTTTTGGTCGTGTTGCGGATGATGGACTCGCGGATCGACAGGGTCTCGCCGAGGTCGATGTGGAGGCCGAGCGAGGTATATTCGCCATTGTACAGCTTGATGACACCGGGAATCCGGATGAAATCCACCCGCGCGCGGAAATCGAAATTGGCAATGATCGGCGAGCCGGACAGAATCAATATGGTCAGGCCCTTGAACCGCTCCACCAAGGAATGGGCGATGGCGCGGCAACGTCGGAGATGGCCAAGACCGAACGTGTCGTGGCTGTAAATCATCAAACGTTTTGCGTGTAAACGTTCACTCACTTCCCTGGGGCCCCCCGTCGGTTATCGTGCGCTCAGGAGCATGCCAATTTGGCCATTTACAGCGGTAGCGCGCAAGCCGAAGACGTTACGAGATTCCCAAGATAATGGGAAGCATTTCTTAATTATTTATAGGGATCGGCCGCGTCCCGGAGCCCGTCGCCCAGCAGGCTGAAGGCTAAAATCGTTAAAACCACGGGCACTACGGGCAACATCAGCCACGGGTACAGGACGACGATATTGATGTTCTGGGCCTCATTCAAAAGTACCCCCCAGCTGGTGATCGGCGGACGTAAACCAAGCCCCAGGAAACTCAGGGCCGTTTCGCCGAGGATCATGTTGGGAATCGAAAGCGTCGCCGCGGCGATCAGGTAGCTCATGAACCCCGGCAACAGGTGGCGCCCGATGATGCGGGCGGGCTTCGCCCCCATCAGCTTCGCCGCGGTGCAGAATTCCTCCTCGCGCAACGCGAACAGCTTCGAGCGAACGGCTCGGGCGAGACTGGTCCACTCGATCAGCGCCAGGATGATGGTGATGGCGAAATAGATCAGCAATGGGCTCCACGACAACGGCAGGACCGCGGACAACGCCATCCACAACGGAATCTGCGGGAACGACTGCAGAATCTCGATCATGCGTTGGATGACGGTGTCCACCCAGCCGCCGAAATAACCAGCGATGCCGCCGATCACCATTCCCAGTAGGAAGCTGAACGAAATGCCCACCAAGCCGATGGTTAGCGAGATTCGAGTCCCATAGATGATCCGCGATAGGACGTCGCGACCCAATCGGTCGGTACCGAGCAGGAATAGCGCACCGCCCTCCGCCGGGCAGAACAGGTGAAGACTGCCCGTCGTCATCCCCCAAAACTGATACTGGTCACCGCGACAGAAGAACCTGATGCGCTCGACACGATTGGAATTCGCCGTGTACTCGCGTTTCAGGTTTTTCATGTTCAGGCGGTAGTCCATGCCATAGACGAACGGCCCGACGAATTTACCGTCGTCAAACAGATGAACCCTCTGCGGTGGGGCGTAGATGAAGCCGGTATTGCGGATGTGGACGCTATAAGGCGCCAGAAACTCGCTGATCAATACCGTGCCGTAGAGAAACAAGAGAAACGCGCCAGACACCACCGCCAGCTTGTGCAGCTTCAGCTTCCACCACATCAGCCGCCACTGGGACGCCATGAAATAGCGTTCCTGTTCGGGCGTCAGCCTTTCGGCGGCGCGCGGGTCGAACGGCGCGTCCGAAACGAAGTGTTCGACTACGGCGCCGTTGCCGGGCGACGGCGTCATGACTCGGCCCCCCGTTCAAGGCGAATGCGCGGGTCGAGCGCGGTAAGGGCAAGGTCGGAGATCAGCACACCGACCACGGTAAGGGTCGACAGGAACATCAGGAACGACCCCGCAAGGTACATGTCCTGGCTCTGCAGCGCCGAGATCAGGATCGGCCCGGTCGTTGGCAGGGAGAGCACGATAGCCACCAACTCCGAACCGGAAATGATGTGTGGCAGGATATGGCCGATGTCGGAAACCAGGAAGTTGATGGCGACGCGCAGCGGATATTTGACCAACAGCCGGCCCTGCGGCAGTCCTTTGGCGCGGGCCGCCACGACGTAGTGCTTTTGCAGCTCGTCCAGGAGATTTGCCCGGAGCCGGCGGATCAAGCCGGCGGTGCCGGCGGTGCCGACGACCACGACCGGAACCCACAAGTGCTCCAGAACCGAAATGGCCTTGTCGACGCTCCACGGCTGGTTCAAGTATTCCGGATCCATCAGGCCACCGATTGAGGTCCCGAATACGACGTTGGCGAAATAGAGCAGGATCAAAGCAAGCAGGAAATTCGGCGTCGCCAGCCCCAACAGCCCGAGAAGCGTAAGGCCGTGGTCGCCCCAGCTGTACTGGTGGGTGGCCGAATAGATAGCGATCGGGAAGGCGATCAGCCAGGTGAAGATGATGGTCGCAACGGATATCAGGATGGTCAGGAACAGACGGTCGCCGACCACCTCCGACACCGGCAGGTGGTATTCGAAGGAAAAGCCGAAATCACCCTGAACCATGCCGACGACCCAATTGAAATAACGTTCGTAGGCGGGTTTGTCGAACCCGTATTGTTCGCGAAGAAAATCTAGCAACTCGGGATTGGCCGCCTCGCCCTGGGCCTCGAGCTGAGCTATGTAGCTCTCGATGTAATCGCCCGGCGGCAGCTCGATGATGGTGAACACGAGCAAGCTGATCGCCAGCAACGTCGGAATCATCAACAGAACGCGGCGGATGATGTAGCGGAACATGGGGCTAGATCCGGTCCTTCATTCGTTCGCGAACCAGAACGTATCCGGCCGATAGATTCCGAAATAGGCGCCGGGGTTCCAATTGTGGAACCCCTCGGCCGGAACGTTCCGGAGCCGGTTGCTGACGACTACCGGCTGCAGCGTGCGGTTGATGATGCCGATGGAATAAACCTGCGACGTGTGAATTTCCAGAATGCGATGCCAGATTTCCGTTTTCACCAACGGATCGGCGGCACGGCGCCAGTCCGTGCTCAAGCTCAGAAGCGTCTTGGCCTCAGGCAGGTCGGGCGGTTCCCCGGCCTTGCCGCGACTTTCGATGAACTTACCCCACATCGGCCACTGCAGTTGATATTGACGCGTGGGCACGAATTCATCGGGCGACATTTCCGCCGTCGGGACCCCGTTGGCCAGCCCGGACCACACGGCAATCAGAGACTGGCCGGAAAAGACGCGGTTGCGGAAGATGTCCCGTTGGGCGGGCCTAACGAGCATCTTGACTCCGATCTTCGACCACGTGTCGCCGATCAATTCCAGCACGTCGGTGGTTTCCGTCTTCTCGCCCGACGTATCAACCATAACGATCATCGGCCGGCCATCGGGCAGCAGGCGAATGCCGTCTTCGTTCCTTTTGGTCAGGCCCATCCCATCGAGAAGCTGATTTGCCTTCTTCAGATCGAAGACGCTCCACGTTGTCCGGAACGCGGGCTTGAACAGCGGGCTGGTTTCCAGGACCGTATTGTTGCCCACCTTGGCCAGACCGAAATAGACGACCTCGTTGATCTCGTCGCGGTTTATGGCCAGTGAAAGCGCCTGCCGAAACCGCGCGTCACGGATGACCTGACGCCAGGTCGGGTCGGTCGTGTTGAGATTGGGGTAAAGGGCAATGTGCGCGCCTTTGGTGGTGCTCCACAGGCGAACCGAAAAATTGTAGCGGGGCTCGCTATCCTTCAGGAAGGTGTAATCCTCGAACGCGATGTAGCGGCTTTGAAGGTCGGATTCCCCCGCGCCGGTCTTCGCCGGTATAAGGTTGGCGAGAACGACGTTCACCGTGATGGCGTCGATATAGGGAAGCTGTCGCCCGGCGGCGTCGATGCGGTGATAGAACGGATTGCGCTTGAACAGGAATCGTATCGACGGCGGCCTCGTCGTGTTCAGCCACGGCTGCAAGGTCGGCAAATCCGGATTGTCCATGGTATATAAGCGGTCCCTGGCCTGATGGAGCGCGGCCCAATTCACGTGATGGGCCTCGCGGGCCTTTTTCAGCAACGCCTTCTCATCCGCGTAACGGGCGTGAAACTTCTTCAGGTAATGGGACGGTCGGTAGATATAAAGCGGGGAGGCATCGGCCAGCGCGGCAAGGAAATACGAGTTGGGCCGCGACCATGTGAAACGGACGGTGCTTTCGTCTATCACCTCGAAAAACGGCGACTCCTTGTCGATGATCAGCCTTTTATCGGGGCCGAGGGGCGACAGGTCACTGTTGTTGGCGACATCCTCCCAGTAGTAGCGGAAATCCTCGGTGGTGAAGGGATGGCCGTCGGACCACCGGTGTCCCTTGCGCAGATGCAGCGTGAACACCCGTCCCTCGCGGACTTCAAAACGCTCCAGGATGTCGGGAACGAACTGCAGGCTGCTGTCATAGACCACCAGCCGCGCGTAACCGTAGACCGTGATCAGACGGGTATCGGTCGGCTTGGCCATCAGGATTCGCAAATCGCCGCCGTGCCGCCCGAGGCTCTTGGTCTTTCCATCCATGGCGATGATGGACGGCGTTTGAGGAATTCGTTGGCTGACCGGAGGCAGTTGCCCCGCCGCTACCAGCGCGGTGAGAGACGGCGTTTCCACCAGGGCCGGCGTTGTGGTAGCCGCACCGACGACGCGGTGGGGCAGACTTTCCATCAGGACCAGGACGGAAACGAGGAAGGTGCGTTTAAGAAGGGTCATCGCACGAGAACCGCGCCTTCTTCTTCGGATGAAGCGAGGACAAAGTGGCTATCGCCCACCTGAACGTATTCGGGCGAGGATTCGTCGGTGACGGTAAAGGGCTTGGGCCATGCCCTCGGATCCGACATCCTTCCGTCCATCAGAGCCGAAAAGTCCAGGCGCCGGTTCAAATCCGCGAACGGCACCGCGGGCATGAGTGCCCGAGTATAGGGATGGACGGGTTCCCGAAACAAGGCGTCGTGCGATGCCATTTCGACCAGCCGGCCCCGGCACATGACGGCGATATGGTCGGCGACGTAATCGACGACGGCCAGGTTGTGTGAGATAAACAGGTAGGTCAGCTCCAGCTCGTCCTGGAGGTCCCTGAGAAGATTGAGGACCTGCGCCTGAATCGACACGTCGAGAGAGGACACGGGCTCGTCAAACACCAGAAGATCCGGCTTCAGGGCGAGCGCGCGGGCGATGCCGATGCGTTGGGCCTGGCCGCCCGAAAAGCTGTGCGGATAACGGTTGAGAAAGCGCGGATCGAGGCCAACGGCCATCATCAGTTCCTTGACGATTTCCTTCTGCGTTTCGTCGTTGCCCACCTTATGGATGATTAACGGCTCGCGGATAACATCGAAAATGGTCATGCGCGGGTTCAAGGAACTGAAAGGTTCCTGGAACACCATCTGGATTTTCCGGCGATAGGGAACCAGGCCCGCATCATCGAGTTTTGCCATGTCCACCAGCGAGCCGCGATCGTTGAAGATGATCTGCCCGGTGTCGGGGGAAAGAGCCCTCATGATGCAACGGCTGACGGTCGATTTGCCGCTGCCGCTTTCGCCAATCAAGCCGAAGCATTCGCCGCGGTTGACCGTGAAGTTGACATCCCTGACCGCGTGGACGACGGTCGCGTCGCCGGCCCCGAAAAAACTTCCCTTTCGCGACACGAAACTCTTGTTGAGGTCGCCCACCAGCAGCATCGGCGCGTCCTCGTTCTCGGTTTCCGGCCACGGCTCCCGCCCGGTGATCAGCGGCCCGATACTGTGTTGGATGGTGCTCACTGGAATCAAGCGCTGCTTGTCCTTCATGTCGAATTGCGGTACCGCGTTGAGCAGCGCCTTCAGATACGGATGGCGGGGAGCGTTGAAGATGTCCTCGACCGTTCCGCTTTCCATGACATGGCCCTGATAGACGACCACGACCTCGTCGGCGACGTTGGCCACGACGCCGAGGTCGTGAGTGATCATCAAGACGGACAAGTTGAGCTCTTCGCGCAGGTCTTTGATGAGCTTCAGGATCTGGGCCTGGATCGAAACGTCGAGAGCGGTCGTCGATTCGTCGGCGATTACCAGGCTCGGACGGCAGACAAGTGCCATCGCAATCATCGCCCGTTGTCGGAGCCCGCCGGACAGCTCGAACGGATAAAGGTGCATCGCCTTGGCCGGATTGAGGAACCCGACCAGCCCGAGCATCACCTCGGTCAGTTCCCATCCCTCTTTCTTGCTGACGTCGCGATGCAGGAACAACGCTTCGCTCACCTGGTCGCCGATGGTGTGGAGCTGCGAAAAACAGGCCATGGCGTCCTGAAAGATCATCGCAATGCGGGCGCCCCTGATGGCGCGCATTGCGTTGCTCTCGGGGCGCAGTTGGGCGAGGTCGATGGGTGGTTTCTCGGGCGTTTCCGGGTCGAAGAACAGCATCTCGCCGGCGGCGATGCGGGCCTTGGCGGGAAGCAGGCCCATGATCGCCTGCGCGGTCACCGATTTGCCCGATCCGGATTCGCCGACCAGGGCGACGATTTTCCCCGGACGGACGTCGAAGGAGAAATCCTGGACCGCATGGACGACGCCGCCATGAATCTGGAAGTCGACCTTCAGGTTTCGTATCTTCAGCAGGTTGGGCACGGTTGCTTTCGGCGGTTCGAGGAGGGGAATCCAGACGGCTTTCTTTAGTTGATTGCCATACCTTGCGATCAGTGTAAAATTTTTTTTCAACGGCCGAAACATGGGAAATTTCCCCTCAACTCCTTAATCCCAGGCCCTTTTTGGGGGCTTATGCTACGGCGCGGGTATTGTCATTATGGACGTCAACAGAATTTCCTTCGACGAGCTTAAATCCTACTGGATCGAGGTCGATCATTTCGGCACCCCGAAGAAGAAAATACGGGAGGTCGTACGCCAGCTCGGCGCCCATGAATCGAGCCTCTACGATCCCCGCCGGATTTCTTACGGCCTGTTCGACGGCGGCCGGCTGATCGGAGTGACGCACCTGGTGGAATGGAGCGACTGCTGGCTGCGCTACCGGACGATCAATGTCCGCCGGGTCTACCGCGGGCGGGATCTCGGCTGGTTCCTACTGCGCTCGGCGGTCAACATGGATTGGCAGGACTGGAAACGCCCGGACAACTACATTTTCGGATGGGTGAAGCGCGATCATCTGGCGTGGTCTCTGGCCCACGATTTCAAACCGTTCGACGACCGCTGGCACGACGATCACACCGCCATGATCAAGCCGTTGAGCGAATTCTAGGCCCGCACCGCCACCCAAGAGATGGACATGGAACTGACGCAACGGCACATCGAAAACACCAAGCTGGTTCCCAACCGGACCATTCTCCTGGAGCATTTTCCGAAAAATGCGGTGGTCGCCGAGGTGGGGGTCGATGAGGGCCGATACTCGGAAAAGATATTGGCGATCACCGCGCCCCGCGTCCTGCATCTGATTGACCCGTGGGAATCCAAGCGGTACGGAGACGACAAGATGAAAATCGTCAGCGACAAATTCAAAAACCAGATAGATTCCAGACAAGTCGTCATCCACAGGGGTCGTTGCGTCGACGTCCTGAAAGGATTCGGGGACAATTATTTCGATTGGGTTTATCTGGACGCCTCGCATCGCTATCGAGAGACGCTGGAAGAGCTGGAATCGTGCCGGCTGAAGGTGAGGAGTGGAGGCCTGATCGCTGGTCATGACTACGCGGCGGGGAACGGCCGGTCATGACTACGCGGCGGGGAACATCGATCAGGCCATCCGCTACGGCGTCGTCGAGGCGGTGAACGAGATTTGCAACAAATACGATTACCGACTGGCCTTTCTCACCAACGAAGCCCGCCGGTACCTGTCGTTCGCGTTGCAGAAGGCGTGATGGGGCTGCCGGCGACGGTGTCCGCAACGCGGGGAAGGAAAATCGACTTGGGGATGATCCGCTCAACCGTGGTCAGGCTCTCGAAGGCCCTGTCGCGACAGGGCCTGTACCCGTTCTTGGACGAGCACCTGGCGCGCTTGCCCGAAGGCGCCAAAGTCCTCAACGTCGGTGCCGGCGGCGAGGTCGCGACGGTGCTGGCTGCCCATGCCGGCCGGCGGTCGTTTCAGGTGACGAGCCTCGACATCGATCCCGGCCGCGGCCCCGACATCATCGGCGACGTCGCCGAGTTCGACTTCGGCGACAGGCGTTTCGACGCGGTCGTCATGTGCGAGGTCCTGGAACATGTCCGGGAACCACGGCAGGCGATCGAAACCGTGCATCGGTTCCTGCGGTCCGGCGGCGTTCTGATCCTGTCGACGCCATTCATCTTCCCGCTCCACGATCAGCCCGCCGACTATTACCGGTTCACGCGGTACGGCCTCGAATGGTTGCTGCGCGATTTCTCGGAGGTCACGATCCGGGCGCGCAACTCGTGGGCGGAGGCCGTCAACGTGCTGCTGGTCCGCCTGATCAAGGAGAAGAACCCAGTGTGCCGCCTGCTGGCGCCGCTGATCGTGGTGCTGGCGTTGATGGCGGCGCCGTTCTCCTTGATTGTCGGCCGGCTGATCAGGACCGACTTCATGACCTCCGGGTACGTCACCCGCGCCGTCAAATGACGCCATCGGTCTCGCGCCGCCGCGTTGGGCCGTATCCGGGGATTCACCGACCAGCCTTCGACGATCGCTCCGGATTTTTGGCCGCCGAGGCGTCGAGAAGCGCCAGAAGTCCTTTCAATATCGCAGTCGGGGTCGGCGGGCAGCCGCGAATGCGAAGGTCCACCGGCACCGCTGCCGCGACGCCGCCCACGCAGGCGTAACTGCCCGCGAAAATGCCGCCGTCGACGGCGCAGTCGCCGACCGCGACCACCCATTTCGGATCCGGGGTCGCCCGATAGGTCCGTTCCAGCGCCTCGCGCATGTTCTTGGTCACCGGCCCGGTGACCAGCAGCACATCGGCGTGACGCGGCGAGGCGACGAACCGGATTCCGAACCGCTCCAGATCGTAGAAGGCGTTGTTGAGGGCGTGGATCTCGAGCTCGCAGCCGTTGCACGAGCCGGCGTCGACCTCGCGGATGGCGAGACTGCGGCCAAGCCGGCGCCTGGCGGCGCGGTCCACCGCAGCCGCGAGCTCGGCTATCGCAGCGTCGTCCGGCGACGGCGGTCGTTCGGTGAGCGGATCGGTGACCAGGCTCTCGAACAGGATTTTACGCATGACCACTGGCCCTCATAGGTCGTGCCCGGAGTAGGAGCAGTTGAACGACTTGTTGCAAAGCGGGAAGTCGGCGACGATGTTGCCCTCGATCACCGCCTCGAGCAGCGGCCACTGGAACCACGACGGGTCGCGCAAATGGCAGCGCTCGACCCTGCCGCCGCCGAGACGCACCCATACCAAGATGTCGCCGCGGAAGCCTTCGACCAGGCCTAAGCCTTCGCCGCTGCCCCGCGGCACCTCGACTCGCGCCGCGCCGGCCGGCAGCCGGTCCAGTATTTGCCCGATCAGCGACAGGCTCTGGTCGATCTCCTGTATGCGCACCCACACCCGCGCGTTGACGTCGCCGGTCGACAGCACCGGCACCTTGAATTCAAGCTCGTCATAGGGCGGATAGCCAGGCCAGCGCCGCGCGTCGACGTCGCGGCCCGAGGCGCGGCCGACGAAGCCGCCGGCGCCGAATTGTCGGGCCAGCGCTTGGCTCAATACTCCGGTGCCGAAGGTGCGGTCCTTCACCGAGGCGGTGTTATCGTAAAGCTCGACGAGGGCGGGGAAGCGCCGGCCGAGCTCCGCGACGAGCACGCGGATGGAAGCCGCCCCCTCGTCATCCAACCCGATGGCAACGCCGCCCGGCACCACGCAGTCGCGCATCAGGCGGTGGCCGAAGCAATCGTCGGCGACGCGCAACACAGACTCACGAAGGATTCCGAAATGAGCGTGGGCAAGGGTGAAGGCGGCGTCGTTGCACACCGCGCCAACGTCGCCGAAATGATTGGCGAGGCGCTCGAGCTCCGCCATCAGCGCCCTGAGCCATACGGCGCGCGGCGTCACGGCCACGGAAAGCGCCGCCTCGACGGCACGCGCGTAGGCCAAGGTGTAGGCGACGGTGCTGTCGCCCGAGGTGCGGCCGGCGAGCTTCGCCGCGTGCGCGATGTCGGCGCCGGCAGCGAGCGCCTCGATGCCCTTGTGGACGTAGCCGAGCCTTTCTTCGAGGCGGACCACGGTCTCGCCGTTGGCGGTGAAGCGGAAGTGTCCGGGCTCGATGATTCCGGCATGCACCGGGCCGACCGGAATCTGATGCAGGCTTTCACCTTCCGCGCCCAGGAACGGGTAATCGACGGGCGCGTCTGCAACGTCGACGCGCCGGCCCAGGAGATGGCGCACGCCCCAGCGGCCGTGATCGAGCCAGGGGCGCACGTCTGGCGCGTCTTCGGGCAGCAGGCCGAACAGGTCGGCGATCGCCCGCTCCAGGCGGATGGCCGGGGGATGCACGCGGCCGACCGACGGGAACGTCCCTTGCGGGCAATCGAGGCTGACCACGGCAAGCGCCTTATCCGCGGCATCGACGACCGCCATGTGAACGTCGTCGTCGGCTCCCCAAAGGCCGGCGAGCGTCGCTTGGCCGTCGGCCAGCCGGGCGGCGACGGCGTTCCAGGTCCCGGCATCGACGGTGAAACGCGGCCACGGACGATGACTTTCGACCTTGCGGCCTTTCGAGATCGTCTCGATCAGCGTTGCCATGTCATCCACACCCTTCCGTCAGCCGAGCAGGCGGGCGACGTTCTGGAACCACGTCACCAGCGGCCCCGGCAAATAGAGGCCGGTAGCCAACACCAGAGCCAAGTGCGAGAACAGCGGCGCGTAAGAAGCCGTGGTCGGCGCCAAGCTGCCCGTCGGCTCGCCGAAAGCGAGCGCGTTCAGGCGCAGGAACAGCGCGCCAAAAGCGACCAGCAGCCCGAGCACTAGCATGATCGCCAGCAACGGTTCGCGGGCGAAGGTCGAACTCACAATCAGGAACTCGCTCATGAAAATCCCGAGCGGCGGCAGCCCGGCGATGGCGACGACGCCAAGCACGAGCCCCCAACCGAGAACCGGGTGGCTTTCGGTGAGGCCACGGATGTCGGCGATCTTCTGAGTGCCCTTGACCTGCGCGATGTGACCGACGGCGAAGAATATCGCCGACTTGGTCAGACTGTGCATGGTCATGTGCAGCAGGCCGGCGAAGTTGGCGAGCGGGCCGCCCATCCCAAACGCAAACGCGATGATGCCCATGTGCTCGATCGACGAATAGGCGAACAGGCGCTTAATGTCGCGCCGGCGATACAGCATGAAGGCGGCGAACAGCACTGACGTCAGACCCATGGTCACCATCAGCGGGCCGGGCGCGATCGCCACCGGATTGGCGGCGAGCAGCATCTTAAAGCGCAGCACCGCGTACAGCGCGACGTTGAGCAACAGCCCCGACAGCACAGCCGAAATCGGCGTCGGGCCCTCGGCGTGGGCGTCGGGCAGCCAGGCGTGCACCGGGGCGAGGCCGACCTTGGTGCCATAGCCCAACAGCAGGAACACGAAGGCGACGTTCAGGAGTTCGGGCTCGAAATAAACGGCTTCCCTGACCAGAATGGTCCACACCATGGCATCGAGGCCCTCGCCGACCACCGGCCGTGCGGCCATGTAGACGAGGATCGTTCCGAACAGCGCGAGCGCGATGCCGACGCTGCCGAGGATGAAGTATTTCCACGCCGCCTCAAGCGCCTCGTGGGTACGATAGATGCCGACCATCAGCACCGTCGTCAGCGTTGCGATCTCGATCGCCACCCACATCAGGCC
>JACPJY010000301.1 GCA_016187325.1 Rhodospirillales bacterium
CCTTAAGGACATCCAGCGCGCGCTGGCCGTCAAGCGCCATGACGACGTTGTCGGCGCACTCGCTGATGGCGTGGGGCTGGCCGAGCGGCACGCAGCCCTGGCTCAAACCGGTCGCCACCTCGACGCCGGGCGCGAACAGCACGCCGGACATGCCGCCGTCGACGACGCGGCCGGCGAGCTGATGCTGCGGGCCGCGCGACGAGGTGAGACCGCCGACCAGGAAGCCGGAGGTGGCGAGCGCCAGGCCCTCGACCAGGGCGGCGCTGCGGCCGTTGGTGGGATCGCCGTGGACGATGCCGAACGGCGGCGCCGTCTTCTCGATCCAGGCCCGTGCGGCGGCCGGCATCTCGGCGGCCTCCTTGGCGAGCGGCGGGAACACCATGAAACCGTCCTGCGGGAAGTCGCCGACCATGGCGGCGGCGGCCGGGCGGTCGAAGTACTCGGCGCCCGACGCGCACACACCCATGCCGACGCTGCCGACCCAGTCGGCGACGTCGGTCTTGTCGCGCAGGTACGTCAGGATGCTCCCTAGGTCGCCGGCAATCACGTCGGTGACGTAGAGGAAGCCGAGGCGCGTCGTCCCCCCGTCCGGCGCGGCACCATCCGGGGCGAGGCCGGCGGCGAGGCTTCTGGCGATCGCCTGCCAGTCGCCGGCGTCGGAATGGGCGAATTTGAACGCGGTCATCGGATGGGCGCCCCCGCTCGCTCCTGTTTAGCGCGCCAGCGACGCCCGTCAACCCTCTCCACCTCTCCCCAATGGACCTTGGGGAGGCGGAGAGGCGATGCATCGTCCCCGAAGCGCAGAGAGGGACGAAAATGCCCCCGGGGCCGGAGAGGGTCGAAAAACCCCGTACCTTCCGAAGCCTGCCGGCTTAGGCCGGCGGGCGACGGTTGCTATTGAAACTGCCGCGAATCATGCCATATTGAACGGCAACGGGTTTGACCGCTTTTACCGATCAACCGATAGGAGTTATCGCAATGGCTCTCGGACCTGAATCCAGATTCTCGCTTCGCACCCAGCAGATGACGCGCGCCGAAGCCGAGGCCGCCGGCATCGACGTCGGGCTTCGCGAATACATGCTCAAGGTCTACAACTACATGACCTCGGGCCTGCTGCTCACCGGCATCGTCGCCTACATCGCCGCCAACACGCCAGCGATCCTGAACGCGCTCTACGCGCAGGGGCCGCAGGGCCTGCAGCCGACGCTGCTCGCCTGGATCGTCATGCTGTCGCCGCTGGCGTTCGTGTTTGCCCTCTCGTTCGGCATCAACCGCATGCAGGCCTCCACCGCGCAGGCGGTGTTCTGGGGCTTCGCCGCCGTGATGGGGCTGTCGCTCGCCCACATCCTGCTCGCCTTCACCGGCGCCAGCATCGCGCGCGTGTTCTTCATCACCGCCGGCACCTTCGCCGCCATGAGCCTCTACGGCTACACCACCAAGCGCGACCTGACGGGCATGGGCTCGTTCCTGTTCATGGGCCTGATCGGGATCATCCTCGCCAGCCTGGTGAACCTGTTCCTGCAGAGCTCGGGGCTGCAGTTCGTGATCTCGATAATCGGCGTCGGCGTGTTCGTCGGCCTCACCGCCTTCGACACCCAGAAGATCAAGAGCCTGTACGCCGAGACCGACCACGACGAGGTCCACAAGAAGAAGGCGATCATGGGCGCGTTGACGCTGTACTTGGACTTCATCAACCTGTTCCTGATGCTGATCAGGCTGATCGGCGACCGCCGCTAGGGCGCGACGCCTCGAACCAAAAAAACCGCCCGGCGGCGAAAGCCTCCGGGCGGTTTCTTTTTCGGCACTACGCCACCCGGTCGGGCGGCGCCTTGCCGGCGAAGAAGGCGTCGAGGTTGTCCAGCGCCCGGAAGCCCATGGCGTTGCGGGTCTCCACCGTGCCTGAGCCCTGGTGCGGGGTGAGGAACGCGTTGTCGAGCTTCAGGTAGCCGGGATTCAATTTCGGCTCGCCCTCGAACACATCGAGGCCGGCGGCGGCGAGGCGGCGCGATTTCAAGGCCGCGATCAGCGCCTCGTCGTCGATGACGCCGCCGCGCGCCGTGTTGACGACGATGGCGCCCTGGGGCAGCAGCTTGATGCGCTCGGCATTCAGGAACTTCTTGGTCTCCGGCGTCAGCGGGCAGTGGAAGGAGAGGAAGTCGGAAACTTTGAGCAGGTCTTCGGCCGTCTGGTGGAAGATGGCGCCCTGTTCCTGGTCCTTCGGCAGCCGCTTGCGGTTGTGGTAGTGGATCTCCATGCCGAACGGCCGCGCCCGGCGGGCGACCGCCTGGCCGATGCGGCCCATGCCGAGGATGCCGAGGCGCTTGCCGCCGGGGTGCACGCCCATCAACTGGATCGGGCTCCAGCCGAGCCAGCGCCCTTCGCGCACCATGGCGGTGCCCTCCCAGGCGCGCCGCGCGGCGGCCAGCAGCAGCAGCATGGTCTGGTCGGCGGTGGCATCGGTCAGCACGTCCGGCGTGTTGGTGACGACGATGGCGCGCGCCTTCGCGGCCTTGAGGTCGATATGCTCGATGCCGACCGAGAAGGTGGCGACGATGCGGACGCCCTTGGCCAGGCCTTCGATGGCGTCGGCGGTCATTCTGTTGGTCGACGCGATCAACAGCCCGTCCATGCCCTGGCTGAGCTCGGCCAAGTCTTCCGCCGTGTAATTCTTGTCCTGGGGGTTGAGCTGGGCCCGGTAGTCGCGCGCCGCCCGCGCCTCGACGGCGTCCGGCAGCTTGCGGGTGACCAGCAGGTTGGCGAGCTTCTTTGCGGTCTTGCTCATGGGTTCCTCAGGGATTCCTCGGGGGTTCCTCGGTGTTTGTTCAGGGTCACACGCTGCGGCCGCCGTCGACGTCGAGGCAGGCGCCGGTGATGAAGTCGGCGTCGTCGGAGGCGAGATAGAGGGCGGCGTTGGCGACGTCGCGGGGGCGGCTCATCCGGCCCAAGGGGATGGTGGCGACGAACTTCGCCCGCAATTCCGGCGAATCGCCGCCCATGAACTCGGCCGTCAAGCCGGTCTCGCCGAGCACCGGGTTGATGGCGACGACGCGGATGTTGTCGGGGGCGAGCTCGACCGCCATCGAGCGGGTCAGCGTCACCACCGCGCCCTTGGTGCCGTTGTACCAGGTGAGCCCCTTGCGCGGCCGGCCGGCCGCCGTCGAGGCGATGTTGATGATGACGCCGCGGCCGCGCGCCTTCAGATGCGGCACGGCGTGGACGGCGGTCAAATAGATGCTCTTGACGTTGACGGCGTAGAGGCGGTCGAAGGCGTCCTCGGGCACCTCCAGCATCGGCATCCGGCGCTGGGCGATGCCGGCGTTGTTGACCAGGATGTCGAGGCCGCCGAAGGCGTCGGTCGCCGCCTTCACCATCGCCTTCACCTGCTTGCCAACCGCCACGTCGACTTTTTGGAAACGCGCGCCGGCGATGGCGCCGGCGACGCGGCGGCCGTTTTTTTCGTCGATGTCGGCGACCAGCACCTTGGCGCCCGCGGCGGCGAACGTCCGCGCGATGCCCTCGCCGAAGCCGGAGCCGGCGCCGGTGACGATCGCCACCTTGTCCTTCAGCCGCATGGGGGTGAAACCTCCCGTTTGCGGGACCATAACCTGCCGCGACCGCGCAACCAACGGCCTTGTCGGGTCGGCCCGCGACGGCCACAATCCGGCCGATGAAGATCGTCACCTTCGAGCGCTTCGGGCCGGCCTATGAAGTCTGCGCCTGCGTCGACGCCCCGGACCCGGGCCCGCCCGGCGCCGGCGAGGCGGTGGTGCGCGTCGAGGCGTTCCCGATCAACCCGGTGGACCTGCTGACCATCGCCGGCGAGTACGCCGATAAGCCGCCGCTGCCGGCGACGCCCGGCTCCGAAGGCGTCGGCGTCGTCGAGGCGGTCGGCCCCGGCGTGACCAACGTGAAAGCGGGCGACCGGGTGCTGCTGATGGGCCGCAACAACTGGGCGTCGAAAAAGCGCGACAAGGCGAAGACGCTGCTGCCGGTGGCGGCAACGCTCGACGTGCTGCAGGCGGCGATGCTGAAAATCAACCCGGCGACGGCGGCGCTGATGCTGAAAAATTACGGCAGCCTCAAGCGCGGTGACTGGCTGATCCAGAACGCCGCCAACTCCGGCGTCGGCCGCCTGGTCATCCGCATTGCGAAAGCACACGGCTTCCGCACCGTCAACGTGGTGCGCCGCAAGGAGCTCGTCGAGCTCCTGAAGAAGATCGGCGCCGACGTCGTCGTGGTCGACGGCGATAATCTCGCAAAACGCGTCCGCGAGGCAACCGCCGGCGCCGACATCCGGCTCGCCATCGACGCCGTCGCCGGCACCGCGACGCTCCGGCTTTCCGAGTGCCTGAGCGACGGCGCCAGCATCGTCAACTACGGCCGACTCTCGGGCGAGCCGTGCATGGTGTCGCCGAACCGGGTGATCTTCGCCGGCGTGACGCTGACCGGCTTCTGGCTGGTCAGGCACCTGGGCGCCATGAGCGACGGCGAGCGGGTTGCCCTCTACGCCGATCTCGGCAAGCGCGTCGCCGCCGGCGAGCTCACGACCGAGATCGAGGCGGTTCACCCCATCGCCGACATCAAAAAGGCGCTGGCCCAGGCGGCCCGCGAGGGCCGCGGCGGCAAGGTGCTGGTGCGGCCGTA
>JACPJY010000307.1 GCA_016187325.1 Rhodospirillales bacterium
CTGGACTGGACGGTCCAGTCCAGTTTTTTCCCGGTCCCGCCGATGACCTCGGCCCCGGAAGACGTGGAGACGCCGATGACGCGACGGCGACTCGTACCGACGCTGTTCGCCCGCCGGACCCTTGGCGCCGCGATGTTCGCCACGGCGGCGATGATGCTCGTCGCCGCCACGCCGCCAGCGCCCGCCGCTGAAAAGACTCCGCCGGCGCTGACGCCCATGCAGGTGGCGGTCGATGCCGTGGTCAAGGAGCCGTTGAAGCAGACGGTTCCGGTGATTGGTCGCCTGGTCGGCCGCACTACCGGTCTCGCCGCCCGTGTGGAAGGCTCGATCGCCGAACTTCGCGTCGAAGTCGGCGACCGGGTCGGCAAGGGCGACGTGATCGCAGTGCTGGTCGCCGACCAGTACAAATGGGAATACGAGCTCAGGAAGGCCGAGGTCGAGCAGTTCGGAGCCATCGTCAAGACCCAGAAAGCGAAGATCGCGCTCCGCCGCCAGGAACTCAGCCGGTTGGACCGGCTGAAGGAATCCGCCGCCTTATCGCAAGCGCGGCTCGAGGACAAACGCCAGGAGGTGGTGGTCGCCGAAAGCGAGGCGGCGGAGGCCGAAGGCCGGCTGGCCAGCGCTCGCGCCAGCCTCGGCATGGCCAAGACCAACCTAGACAACACCTCCATCCGCGCGCCGTTCGACGGCATGATCGCGAAGCGGATGGTGGAGGTCGGCGGCTACGTCAAGATCGGCGACCCGCTGGTGACGATCGTCGACGACCGGGGATTCGAGATCGAGGCCGAGATCCCTTCCCAATACACCGCTGGACTGGCGCCGCGGACGAAGGTCGATGTGTCGCTCGCCGGCGGCCCCACGGTCACCGCCCGCGTGCGCGCCGTGGTGCCGGCGGAAGATCCACAGAACCGCACTCGCACCACCCGCTTGATTCCCGAGGTTCCGGTTGATCCGGCGGACCGGCCGCCGGAGCTCGGCAATCTTGCCGACAGCCAGAGCGTGACGCTGCACATTCCGGTCGCTACCGCCGAGGACGCCGTCACCGTGCACAAGGATGCGGTGCTCGCCCGCGACGGCGGCCGGGTCGTCTACGTGGTTCAGGGCAGCGAGGCATCGGCCCGCAATGTCGTGCTCGGCGACGCCGTCGGCAACCGGTTTATCGTCAAGGCCGGGCTGAAGCCTGGCGACATGGTGGTGGTGCGCGGCAACGAGCGGCTCAGGCCCGGCCAGAAAGTCATCTACGACGGCGCGCCGCCGAACGACGGCGTTAAGCAGGACGCCGTCACCACCCCGGCCCCCGGCAAGCAGGGATGAAGCGGATAAGGCGGGTATAATAGAGTCATGAACATCATCAAGCTCGCCATCGAACGCCCGGTCGCCGTCATCTCGCTGGTGTTGATGGTGACGCTGATGGGCATCGTCGCCCTCAAGGCCATCCCCATCCAATTAACGCCCGACGTCCGCAACCCGGTGATCGAGGTCGAGACCACTTGGCCCGGCGCTGCGCCGGCCGAGATCGAGCGCGAGATTGTCAACCGCCAGGAGGACCAGCTCAACGGCATCGAGGGCCTTACCCAGATCGACAGCAGCTCTCAGGACGGCCGCGGCCAGGTCACCCTCGAGTTCGCCATCGGCACCGACATGTCCCGCGCGCTGCTTCTGGTCGCCAACCGGCTCGACCGTGTCAACGGCTATCCGGCCGAGGTCGACCAGCCGGTGCTCAAAACCTCCGGCTCCGACGACAATCCGATCACCTGGATGGTGCTGACCCGCGTCAAGGGCAACATGACGCCGATCCACACCTATTACGATTTTGCCGAGGACGTCATCAAAGACCGCCTGGAACGGGTGCCGGGCGTCTCCGCCGTCAACGTCTTCGGCGGCAGCGAGCGCGAGCTGCAGGTGATCGTCGATCCGCAGAAGATGGCGCGCTACCGGATGACCATCACCGAGATCATCGACGTGCTGCGCCAAGCCAACGCCTCGGTGTCGGCCGGCGATCTGGACGAAGGCAAGCGCCGCTACGTGGTGCGCATGGAAGGCGATTTCGACGCCCCCGAGAAGGTGCGCGAGGTCGTGCTGCGCTCGACCCGCGACCAGCAGACGGGCCGCGTCGCGCGGGTGACCGTCGGCGATCTGGCGGAGGTGCGGTTCGGCTACAAGACGTCCCGGCACCGGATCCGCATGCAGGGCGACGGCGCCATCGCCCTCAATGCGGTGCGCGAGACCGGCGCCAACGTCATCGAGGTCATGGACGGCATCAAGAATGTCATCGACGACCTCAACAAGCGGGCCCTGCCCGAGGCCGGCCTGCGCCTGGCCATGGTTTACGACGAAACCGTCTATATCAAATCCGCCATCCAACTGGTGCAGCAGAACATTTACGTCGGCGGCACGCTGGCGGCGATCATCCTGCTGTTGTTCCTGCGCTCGATCGGCGCCACGCTGGTGGTGTCGCTGGCAATCCCGGTGTCCATCGTCGGTTCGTTCGTGGCGATGACCGCGCTCGGACGCTCGATCAACGTCATTTCGCTGGCCGGCATGGCGTTCGCCGTCGGCATGGTGGTCGATGCTGCCATCGTGGTGCTGGAGAACATCTACCGCCACCGGCAGATGGGCGACCGCCGCTTCGACGCCGCCTACCGGGGCGCCCGCCAGGTGTGGGGCGCCATCCTGGTGTCGTCGCTGACCACGGTCATGGTGTTCATCCCGATCCTGATCATGCAGCTCGAGGTCGGCCAGTTGTTCCGCGACATCGCGGTGGCGATTTCGGTGGCGGTGCTGCTGTCGCTGGTGGTGTCGATCACCGTGATTCCGGCCCTCGCCCGCCGCATGCTCTCCGACTCCCAGGTCGCCGGCGGTGGCACCGGGGGCCGGCGGATTCCCGTCCTCGACGACCTCGCGAGCGCCTTCGTCGATCTGGTCATCGCCACCACGCGCCGGGTGATCGCCGACCGGAAGCTTTCGATTTCCGTGGTCGGCGCCATCTGCGGCACCGCCGCGATTGCCACCTGGGCTCTGCTGCCGAAGCTCGACTACTTGCCGGAAGGCAACCGCAACCTGGTGTTCGGCGTCATCCAGCCGCCACCCGGCTACAACCTGGCGACCACCACCGGGATCGCCGAGCGCATGGAGGACGAAATCCGCCATCTGTGGTCGTCGGAGACGGGGCCCAAGTCGGAGCCCGGCGGGCCGCCGAAGATGCAGCGGTTCTTCTTCGTCGCCCGCTCCGACCGCACCTTCATCGGCGCCGCCAGCGAGGAGCCGGAGCGCGTCAAAGAGTTGATCCCGGTGCTGCGCGGGCCGGCGTTCCGCGAACCGGGCACCTTCGGCTTCGTCAGCCTGCGCTCGCTGTTCGGTCGCGGCCTCACCGGCTCGCGGGTGGTGGAGCTCAACATCTCGGGCCCGCGGCTCGAAGAAATCCTCGGCGTCGCGGTGCAGGCCGTGGGCCTGCTGGAAGGCGCGATGCCGCGCGTGGCCGGCACTCAGGTGCGGCCACGGCCCGGGCTCGAGCTCGGCTCGCCCGAGGTGCGGGTAACGCCGGACCGGGTCAAGCTCGCCGACAATGGCGTCACCGCACGCGAGTTCGGCGACACGCTCGACACCTTCAACGACGGGCTCCGGGTGGTCGAGATCACCGTCGACAGCAAACGCATGGACCTCACCCTGGTCGGGCCGGAACGCAACGTCAGCCACACCCAGGGCATCGCCAGCCTGCCGGTGGTCACCCGCGACGGCGCGATCGTGCCGGTGTCGTCGCTGGGCCGGGTCGAGGTCACCACCGGGCCGACGGAAATTCGCCACCTGGAACGGCAGCGCACCGTGACCCTCGACATCCGGCCGCCGGAGAACATGCCGCTTGAGGCCGCCATCGACACCATCCGCGACAAGGTCATCGGCGCACTCGTCGCCGGCGGGCTCAGCCCCGACATCAAGCTGCACATCGGCGGCACCGCCGACAAGCTGGCGGACACCTGGAACCACATGCAGTGGGACCTGCTGCTGGCGCTCGTCATCGTCTATCTGGTGATGGCGATCCTGTTCGAGAGCTTCGTCTATCCGCTGGTGATCATGTTCTCGGTGCCGCTGGCCACCGCCGGCGGCGTGCTCGGCCTGGGCCTGCTCAACACCATGGTGTTCCAGACCCTCGACATGCTGACGCTGCTCGGTTTCGTGATCCTGATCGGCATCGTCGTCAACAACGCCATCCTGATCGTGCACCAGACGCTGATCCACTTGCGTGAGGAAGGGATGAGCATCGAGGCGTCGATCATCGAGGCGACCCGCAACCGCATCCGGCCGATCTTCATGTCGACGCTGACCAGCGTGTTCGGCATGCTGCCCCTGGTGCTGTTCCCGGGCGCCGGCTCCGAACTCTACCGCGGCCTCGGCTCGGTGGTGATCGGCGGGCTCAGCCTTTCGGCGGTGCTAACGCTGGCGATCATTCCGCCGCTGCTGGCGTTGGTCGCCAGCGCCACCGAGGGCCGCCGCGCCGCCGCCGCCAAGGCCGCCAAGACCGAGCAGAAGAAGGCGGCGGAGTAATTCCCGCTCGCTGCGGCGGCCGGGCACCGCCGGAACCCGCCGGTCGTCCGATC
>JACPJY010000308.1 GCA_016187325.1 Rhodospirillales bacterium
CGCCTTCTCCGACGGCGGCGGGATGCAAGCCTATCTCGGCGGGTTCTCGAAAGTGCTGTTCAAGGGGATCGGCAAGGATACGCTCCAGGGCACGATCCCGGAATCGGTGTTCGCCATCTTCCAGATGACGTTCGCCATCATCACCCCGGCGTTGATCTGCGGCGCCTTCGCCGACCGCATGAAGTTCTCTTCCATGATCGTGTTCATGGCCGCCTGGGTGGTCATCGTCTACGCCCCGATCTGCCATTGGGTGTGGGGCGGCGGCTTCCTCGGCAAGCTCGGCGTACTCGATTTCGCCGGCGGCACCGTGGTCCACATCAACGCCGGTGTCGCCGGCCTGGTCGCGGCCATCGTGCTCGGCCGACGCCGCGGCTACGGCACCGAGAACATGGCGCCGCACAACATGGTGTTGAGCGTCATCGGCGCCTCGCTGCTGTGGGTCGGCTGGTTCGGCTTCAACGCCGGCTCGGCGGTCGCCGCCAACGGCTCCGCCGGCATGGCGATGGCGGTGACTCAGATCGCCACGGCGGCGGCTGCGTTGTCGTGGATGTTCGTCGAGTGGGCGTTCCGCGGCAAGCCGAGCGCGCTCGGCATCGTTTCGGGCGCCGTCGCCGGCCTGGTCGCCATCACGCCGGCGTCGGGCTTCGTCGGCCCGGTGGGCGGGTTGGTCATCGGCATTGCCGCCGGCGTCGCCTGCTACTGGGGCGCGGTGGTGCTGAAGCCGAAGTTCCGCTATGACGACTCCCTGGACGTGTTCGGCGTCCACGCCATCGGCGGCATCGTCGGCGCGCTGTTGACCGGTGTGTTCGCGGTCGAGGCGATCGGCGGCACCAAGGGCATGCTCGAGGGCAACACCATGCAATTGTTGATCCAGCTCGAGGGCATCGTCGGCACCATCGTCTACTGTGCCGTCGCCACCTACATCATCCTCAAGATCATCGGCGCCGTGATGGGCTTGCGCGTCGATGAGGAGACGGAGATCGGAGGCCTCGACTACAACCTCCACGGCGAAACCGTGCAGTAACCTCAAGCGCCAGGGGCGGGCCGTTCCGCAGCCGGTCCGCCCCTGCTCTTCCTTTTTCTCCCACCTTTACGCCGGAAGGCTCGCGCCTTCCGGCTTTTTTTGCCGGCGCGCGGAAGCTACCATCGTCGGATCCCCAATATTGGATCGCCAGCGCCGTCATGCTCAATCCCCGCGTCTCCGATCTCCCGGATTATCCGTTTGACCGCTTGAGGACCCTGCTCGACGGCGTCGAGCCGCCGGCTGATATGAAGCCGTTGGTGCTGTCGGTCGGCGAGCCTCGGCATTCGCCGCCCGCGATGATCGCCGAAACGCTCGCCGAAAATGCCGGCCTGTGGGGCCGCTATCCGCCGGGCGACGGCACGCCCGAGTTCCGCATCGCGGTCGCCGATTGGCTGATCCGCCGCTACGGCTTGGGCGAAGGCGCTGTCGATCCCGATCGGCACGTGCTGCCGGTCGCCGGCACCCGCGAGGCGCTGTACCTGATCAGCGCCCTGGTGGTTCCGCAGAAGAAATCCGGCGGCGCGCCGGTAGTGGTGATGCCGAACCCGTTCTATCACGTCTATGGCGGCGCGGCGGCGGTTTGCGGCGCCGAGCCCGTCTATCTGCCGGCGGCGCCCGAAACCGGGTTCCTTCCCGACATCGCGGCGCTGGATGAAAAGACCCTCGAGCGCACGGCGCTGTTCTATTTCTGCTCGCCCGCCAACCCGCAGGGCGCGGTGGCCGGGGTCGAGGCTTTGAAGGCCGCCATCCGGCTCGCCCGCGAGCACGATTTCGTGCTGGTCGCCGACGAATGCTACGCCGAGATCTACGACCGCGACCCGCCGCCGGGCGCGTTGCAGGCCTGCGCCGCGCTCGGAGAAGGCTTCGACAACGTGTTGGTGTTTCACTCGCTGTCCAAGCGTTCGAGCGCGCCCGGGCTCCGCTCCGGCTTCGTCGCCGGCGACGACAAGCTGATCAAGCCGTTCAAGCGGCTGCGCAACTACGTCGGCCCGCAGGTGCCGATGCCGGCGATCGCGGCGTCGACGGCGCTGTGGAAGGACGAGTCGACGGCGCTGTGGAAGGACGAGACGCACGTCGAGGCCAACCGCGCGCTTTATCGCCGTAAGTTCGCGATCGCCGAGGGCGTCCTTGGCGGCCGGTTCGGGTTCTATCGTCCGGCCGGCGGCTTCTTCCTGTGGCTCGACGTGGGCGACGGCGAGGCCGCGGCGAAGCGCCTGTGGTCCGAGGCGGCGATCAGGACGTTGCCCGGCGCCTACATCGGGCGGCCGGACGCCTCCGGGCGCAACCCGGGCGGGCGCTACCTGCGGCTCGCTCTGGTCGATGATCCGGAGACCACCGCCGAGGCCCTCGAAAGACTCATTAAGGTATTGTAAACATTCATCATGTAGAACCGGCGCATGGCTCAGACCATGCGCTTTTTCGACCGCCCCAGGGGTCGCGTCGTCGTCGGCTCCCAGGCCACCGGCGGCGTGCTGCCGCTGGCGCTCGTCCAATTCTTCAAACGCCGCTTGGCCGAGATTTGGGGCTTGGCGCTGATGGCGCTGGCATTATTCCTGATTGCCGCCGTCACCACCTTCACCCCCGGCGACACCTCGCTCAACAGCGCCGGCGGCGGTGCGCCGGGGAATATCCTCGGCGTCGCCGGGGCAATCGTCGCCGACCTGGCGTTACAGACGTTCGGCGTCGTCGGCCTGGCGCCGGCGTTGGCGCTTCTCGCCTGGAGCTGGCGGATGATGACCAAGCGCGGCGTTTCCGTGTGGGGAGTGCGGCTGGCGTTGCTGATCGTCGCCATGGTGCTCGGCGCTGCCGCCGTCGGCGTGCTGCCGCTACCCGCCGGCTGGCCGTTGATGACGCGCCTCGGCGGTGTCGTCGGCAGCTTGGTTTTCGGCCACATCTCGGATGCCGAGCAGCTGTTGAAGCTGGATTCGCGGATCATCGCCGCCGTCATCGCCGTGCTGGCGCTCGTCGCGTTCGTCCCGGCGCTCGGACTCTCCAGGAGCGAGTGGCAGGCCTGGGGCCGCGTCACGGCGCGTCTCGCCCAGGCGCTCGGCCACGGCGCCCGCGCCGGCCGCGATGCGTTCGGCGTCATGCCGGCGTGGCGGCCGACCGCTGCTCCGGCGGCGGATGAATCCTCCGGCGACATCGGGCCTGCCGCGGTCGGCGCCGACGGGCCGCAGCCGGCGGCTTCCCGACCGTCGCGCACCGGCCTCGTCGAAGCCAAGAAATCGCGCCTCAAGCTCGGCCGCCGTGTGCACAAAGAGCGCCAAGGCAAGCTCGATCTCGGCTCGAAGAAGGATTACCAGGCGCCGCCGCTGGATATTCTGGACAAGGTGTCGGACGCCGATCGCGGTGATGCGCTCAACAAGGACTCGTTGCAGCAGAACGCCAAGTTCCTGGGCGGCGTGCTCGAGGACTTCGGGGTACGCGGCGAGATCGTCAAGGTCCGCCCAGGCCCGGTGATCACGCTTTATGAGCTGGAGCCGGCGCCGGGCACCAAAACGTCGCGTGTGATCGGACTTTCGGACGACATCGCGCGCTCGATGAGCGCAGTCTCGGTGCGCATCGCCGTGGTGCCCGGCCGCAGCGTCATCGGCATCGAGCTCCCCAACATCACCCGCGAGATGGTAAATCTGCGCGAGCTCCTGGCGTCGGAAGCCTTCGAGAAGGCGCTGGCGAAGTTGCCGCTGGCGCTCGGCAAGGACATCGGCGGCGCGCCGGTGATCGTCGACCTCGCCCGCATGCCGCATCTCCTGATCGCCGGCACCACCGGTTCGGGCAAATCGGTGGCGATGAATACCATGATCCTATC
>JACPJY010000309.1 GCA_016187325.1 Rhodospirillales bacterium
AGGGTTTCGTCGTCGAGGCAGCGCCGGAGCGCCGCGGCGTGGGAATAAGGCTCGCCGTCGTAGCCGTCGCGCAGGTCGGCGTGGGCGTCGAAATGCAGCAGCACCAGGCCGGGATGGCGGCGGGCGAACGGCCGGATCGCGCCGGCGGTCAGCGAGTGCTCGCCGCCGAGCACCAGCGGAAACCCGCCCGCATCGAGGACGCCGTCGACGACTTGGGCGATCTGGCCGAGGGCGGCGGCGATCTTTTTCCGGATCGGGAACGGCTTGGCGGTCTTCAGGTGAAACCGCTTGATCGGCTCGCACCACAGCTCGTCGTCGAACAGCTCGACCTGGTGCGAGGCCTCGATGATCGCCGCCGGGCCGTTGCCGGTGCCGCGGCCGTAGGACACCGTCGCCTCGAGGCCGAACGGCACCACCACCACGGTCGGCAGCTTGGCGGCCGTCGGCGCCGGCTCGTCGCCGGCGAGGCCGAGAAACCCGTCGGCGGGCTTCAGATACTGCATGACACGGCCGGGGCCTTAATGAAACAGCTTGGCGAAGCGGCGCGGTTTGCGATTCTTCCAGTGGCCGCGGTGGTAGGCGTCGCTGGCCAGCAACGGCACCACGCTGCCGGCCTCGGCGAACACCATCTGCTCTTCCGCGATGTCGACCTTGCCCCACGAACAGGCCTCCTGCAGGGTCGAGCTCGAGCACGCCCCGTCGCGGGGGTCGGCGACCGTGATCTGCACGGCGTATTTGTGCAGATCGGCGTCCTTGCCGAGGATCTTGGCGCACACCACGGTATCCTGGGCGAAGTTCTTCGGCACCCCGCCGCCGATCATCAGCAGCCCGGTCGTGCCGGCGGCGATCTTGATCTCGGTGAGCTCGCGGAAATCGCCGATGGAGTCGATGGTCAGGTGCTTCTCCGGGCGGCGATGCTGGTGCAGCACCAGGCCGAAGCCGGCGCTGGAATCGGTGAACGCCGGGCAGAACACCGGCACGTCCTTCTCATAGGCCGTCTCGACCAGGGACCCGGCCTTGCGGGCGCCGCCGCGGCTCAAGAATGCCCCCATCTCGCGGATGAATTCCCGGGACGAGTAGGGCCTCGCCTCGAGGCGGTCGGCGATGTCGGCGATGACGTGATCGCAGGCCACCAGCTCGTCCTCGTCGATGAAGGTGTCGTAGATGCGGTCGATGCCGAGCCGCTGCAGGCCCTGGTCGTCGACCTGGGGGGAACCCTGGTAGTGCTTGAACCCCAGGGCCTCGAAGAAGTCCATGTCGACGATGCTGGCGCCGGTGGCGACCACCGCGTCGACCATGTTGTGCTTGACCAGGTCGGCGTAGACCCGCACGCAGCCGCCCGCCGACGTCGAGCCGGCCAGCGTCAGGATCACCGAGCACTTGGGATCGGCCAGCATGACGTTGTAGATTTCCGCCGCCCGCGCCAAGTCACGCGAGGTGAACGACATCCCCGCCATGCCGTCGATGATCGGCCGCGCGTCGAACGACGTGAAATCGACGTGCCGAATAGGCGTGCTGAGAAGCTCCGCCTTGCGGTCGGTGCGTTTGACCTGGGCGACCAATTCAGCGCCTCGGGAATGCCGTGACCGTCGAGCCGCGAGCCTGCTTGGCCCGGCCGCGCCCGGCGCGGTCGCCGTACATGGTCATGATCGGCTCGTCCTTCAACATCGCCTGGTCATGGACGCCGTAGCCGTTGAAGCGGGTCCCCAGGCACGCGCCGTAGGCGCCGGTGTTGCCGATCTCGACGTAGTCGCCCTCGCGGATGTCGGCGGGCAGGTGGAACGGTCCCTTCATGTAATCGAGGCCGTCGCAGGTCGGTCCGTACAGCGTGTACGGCACCAGCTTCGGCGAGAACCGGCCGTGCGGGCGGACGCCGCGCACCGGAAACACGAATCCGGGCGTGCCGGCGTCGAACAGGCCGCCGTGGGTGCCGTCATTGAGGTAAAGCCGGTCGTTGCGGCGCAGCTCCACCCTGGCGACCGTGGCGCCGGCCTCGGCGACCAGCGCGCGCCCGGGCTCCGCCCACAGCTCGCACTTGTCGCTGGCGGGCAACTGCTCGAAGCTGGAAGCGATCTCCTGCATATAGTCGACCATCGCCGGCGGCGTCATGTTGGCGTAGACGGACGGGAAGCCGCCGCCGACGTCGATGATGTCGATCATCACGCCCGAAGCCTTGATCAGGTCGCCGACCATGCCGATGGCGATGCCATAGGCGGCCGGGTTCATGCACTGTGAGCCGACATGGAAACAGACGCCGATTCGCTGCGCCTTTTTCCTGGCCTGCATCATCAGGTCCGGTGCGTCGCTGAACGACACGCCGAACTTCTCGGAGAGATTGATCTCCGAGTGCAGGTTGGGAACCGCCAGACGCACCAGCAGCGTCAGGTCCTTGGCGCCGTCGGTGCTGGCCAGGATCTTGTCGAGTTCCTCCTCGGTGTCGAGGGAGAAATCCTTGACCCCGAATTCGAAGTAAGCCTGCCGGATGCTGGCCCGGTTTTTCACCGGATGCATATAGCTGATCCGCGCCCCCGGGAAACGCTCGGCGATCATCTGCGTTTCGATGATCGAAGCGACGTCGAAATTCCTGACGCCGTTGGCGTACAGCTCATCCAGCACCACGAGGTCCGGGTTGGTCTTCACGGAATAAAGAAGAATGCCGGGGAAGTGCCTCTCGAAGAACTTCAATGCCCGGCTGATCGTGGCCAGCCGATAGCAGGCCACGGGGTTGTCCGGCGCTTGCGTGCGCGCCATCACCAACGCAGACGAATATGTGTGCATCCGATGAAAGCCTCCTCTTAATGTTCAGTGGAAGATTTCTGCGCGCGGTCCCGCGCTGCTGCATCCGGTCTAACTAAGTCGAAAACATTACTAGCGCAAGTGTGTTCAGATCACAAAAAAAAAGTGACCCCGGCCGAGAAAACTTTTTCCCGCCCGGCGGCGGGGCGGAGTCGCCAATCCGCCTCGCGGCCCGTCTGTGGCTCCGCATAAGGCCCCGCGGCCCATCGGCGGGCGCCGCCGAGGCGCCGCGACGAGCCCGCGGGCAGTGGCGGCGAGGAGCGCCGAAAGGCGCATCCAGCTTGACGTTGGCGGGAAAAGCGGCCGAATTCGGACCACCGATTCGTCGGCCGCTGCCGAGAGGGCACCGGTGTCGGGCGCTCGCGGGACGCCCTTTGGCTGTTCTCGGACCGGTGTCTCGGGCGTCGCCGGGCCGCTCAGTCGAGGCGCACGCGGAGAGGACCGGTGCCGGCCGGCCAGTTGCCATGCTCGACCGCCTTGGCGCCGTCGAACACCAGATAGCCCATGCGCCCATAGTGCGGCAGCGGCCGCGTCAGTGCCTCGAGGGCGGCCGGCGACGACGCCATCACCACCGCCAGCGCGCGGCCCTGCGCTCGCGCCGCCCACACGCGGGCGGTGCCGCGCCCGGCAAGCGAAGCCGGAACCGGCGGCAACGATGCGGCCGACAGCACCGCCGCCGCCTCGGCGTCGGTGCCGACGACCATCAGCGGTTCGCGGCCGGCGACGTCAGTCGGCGCGCCGGCCAAGCGCGGTGGGGCGCCGAGCAGACGTTCGGCCAGCGTCCGCGCCGCCGCCCGGGCGCCGTCGTCGGCTGCCGCGACGACGACGACGGCCCGGGGGTCAAAGGTGACGTCGCGCAGGATCGGCGGCGCCTCCGCCGCATCGAGGCGGCGAAACACGTCAAATTCCGGATCGACGGCCAGCGCCAGCGGCCGCTCCTGGGATTCGATGCTCACCTCGACGTCGCGGCCGGCCAGCGCCGCGTGGAACCACGCGAGGCCGTCCTCGGTGGCCAGCTCCATCGGCACCTTGAGCGCGTACGGGGGCTCGTCCTGGGAAAGCGAGAACGCCGTCCGGAAGCCTTTCCCCGTCCGCTCGACCTTGACCGGCCCGAGCGTAAGCCGCGGCGCCCCGGCGCGGTTCAGCCACTGATCGAAAAAGCTCGCGAGGTTGCGGCCGGCGGCCGCCTCGAACGCCCGGCGGAGATCGCTCCACGCTGCCGTTCGGTGCTTGTGCTTCCGCCAGAACGAGCGGATGGCGGCATCGAAGGCGGCCGAACCGATGTCGTTGCGCAGCATGTGGAAGAAGAATGCCACCTTGTCGTAGCCGATGACCTGATGGGCGGCGTGGCTCTTGCCGACGAAGGCCGCCGCCGGATGGTCGCGCTCCGGCGGCAGGGCGGCGTAGTCGCGAAGCCATCCGAGACGCATCTCCATCGCCTCCGCCGGGCCCCGCTTCAAAGCATAGGTGTAGTCGGCCATGTAGGTGGTCAGCCCCTCGGCCCAGTTGCCGTGGGTGGCATCGACGGCGACGCCGTTGCCCCACCAGTTGTGCAGCACCTCGTGACCTAGAGAGCTCCCGCGGATGAACGGCAGCTTCAGCACCCGGGTGCCGATATAGGTCAGGTTCGGGTAGCCGTAGCCGACCGGCAGCGGGCTGGAGACGATATGGAAGGCGGAAAACGGATAGGCGCCAATCCAACCGCCGTATAGATCGAGGTAGCGGACGGCGTCGTCCAGGGAGCCGTCGGCGAGGGCGGTGATCTCCGGATGGAAATAGGCGCGCAGCCCAATGTCGCCGTGATGGCGCTGGGTGACCGCGTAGGGACCGGCCAGCAGCACCAGACCGTCGGTCGGCGCCTCGCTGACGAAGGCCGCCCGGTAGCGGCCGCCAGCCTCCTCCTCGGCCACCAGGCGTCCCGGCACCAGCGCCTTTTGTCCCGCTGGCGCGTCGAGATCGGCGCGGTAGCTGAACGGCGCGTCCGTGGGACGCGGGATCCAGGCAACGGCCTCGGGGATGAAGACCCCCTCGGCGCCGGCCATCGGCGTGAAATAATGAATGCCGTGGGGGCTGTTGGGCAGCGGCGGCAGGCGCCCCTCATAGCTGAAGACGAGATCGTGCTCGCCGGCGCCGCCGAGCTCGACCCGCCA
>JACPJY010000310.1 GCA_016187325.1 Rhodospirillales bacterium
CAGCCATTCCATCACCCGCTCCGGCTCGCGGGTGGTGAACAGCACCACCATGGTGATGGTGGCGGGGCCGGCGATCATCCGCATCGCCAGCGGCACGATGAAGGGCGCTTCATCCTCCTCGCCCAAGCCGAGGCCCGTTTGTGTCGGGAAGATCATGCGGATGGCGACCAGGAACAGCACCACCCCGCCGGCGATGGCGAGTGCCGGCGGCGTCAGGTTCATGGCGGTGAGCAGAAACGGCCCGAAGAACAGGAACAGCGCCAGGATGGCGAGCGCGACCAACAGCTCGCGGACGATGATGCGCAGCCGCCGCTCCCGCGGCAGCTTGCCGAGCACGGCCTTGAACACCGGCGCGTTGCCGACCGGGTCCAAGACCAGGATCAGGATGACGGCGGCGGAAAGGACGCTCATGGCCGAAGGGTGCGTTTAAACGCCGGCCCGCGCAAGCCCGGGGCCCGGAAACGTCGGAAACGATTGGCGGTGAATGCTTAGGCGAGCTGGGCCAGGACCGCCGGGTCGGCTTCGTCGGCGCGTCCGAGCGCGGCAAGCACGCTGGTCACCATGTGGGTGGCCTTCATGGCGGCCTGTTCGTATTGGGTCTCCGGTTTGTCCTGCTCGAGGAAGCGGTCGGGCATGGTCATCACCCGCACCTTCAGTCCGTTGTCGAGCAGGCCCTCGTTGGCCAGGAACTGCAGCACGTGGGCGGCGAAGCCGCCGACCGCACCTTCCTCGACCGTCAGCAGCACCTCGTGCTCGCGGGCCAGCCTGCGGATCAGGTCGTGGTCCAGCGGCTTGGCGAAGCGGGCGTCGGCAACGGTCGCCGAAAGCCCCATCGCCGCCAGCGTCTCCGCCGCCTTCAGGCATTCCTGCAGGCGCGCGCCGAGATTGAGGATCGCCACCGTGGTGCCCTCGCGGACGATGCGGCCCTTGCCGATCTCCAGCACTTGGCCGCGCGCCGGCAGCTCGATGCCGATGCCTTCGCCGCGCGGGTAGCGGACTGCCGACGGCCGGTCGTCGATGACGGCCGCGGTCGCCGTCATGTGCATCAGTTCGGCCTCGTCGGCGCAGGCCATGACCACGAACCCAGGCAGTGTGCACAGATACGGCAAGTCGAAGGCGCCGCAATGGGTCGAGCCGTCGGCGCCGACGTAGCCGGCGCGGTCGATGGCGAAGCGCACCGGTAGGCTCTGGATGGCGATGTCGTGCACCACTTGGTCGTAGGCGCGTTGCAGGAAGGTGGAATAGATGGCGGCGAACGGCTTGTAGCCCTCGGTGGCGAGCCCGCCGGCGAAGGTGACCGCGTGCTGCTCGGCAATGCCGACGTCGAAGCTGCGGTTTGGGAAGCGCTCGGAGAACTTGTCGACGCCGGTGCCGCCGGGCATGGCGGCGGTGATGGCGACGATGCGGTCGTCAGCCTCCGCCTCGGCGATCAGCGCCTTGGCGAACACGTTGGTATAGCTGGGCGCGTTCGACTTCGGCTTCTCCTGCTTGCCGGTGATGACGTCGAACTTGGAGACGCCGTGGTACTTGTCGGCCGACGCCTCGGCCGGCTTGTAGCCGTGGCCCTTCTCAGTGACGCAGTGCAGCAGCACCGGCCCCGGTTCCTTGTCGTCGCGCAGGTTCTTCAGCACCGGCAGCAGGTGGTCGAGATTGTGGCCGTCGATCGGGCCGACGTAATAGAAGCCAAGCTCCTCGAACAGCGTGCCGCCGGTGACCATGCCGCGGGCGTACTCGTCGACCTTGGCTGCCGCCTCCTCGATCTTGCGCGGGAACTTCTTGGCCACTTCCTTGGCGAAGTGGCGGGCGGTGCGGAACGGCTTCGACGAGATCAGCCGCGACAGGTACGCGCTCATGGCGCCAACCGGCGGCGCGATCGACATGTCGTTGTCGTTGAGGACGACGATCAGCTTGGAATCCATGGAGCCGGCGTTGTTCATCGCCTCATAGGCCATGCCAGCAGTCATCGCGCCGTCGCCGATGACGCAGATGACGTGGTTGGTGCGTCCGGCCAGGTCACGCGCCACCGCCATGCCGAGTCCGGCCGAGATCGAGGTCGAAGAGTGCGCCGCCCCGAACGGGTCGTAGACGCTCTCGGTACGCTTGGTGAATCCGGAAAGTCCGCCGCCCATGCGCAGCGTGTGCATGCGCGGGCGCCGGCCGGTCAGGATCTTGTGTGGATAGCACTGATGCCCGACATCCCAGATCAGACGGTCGCGGGGCGTGTCGAAAACGTGGTGAATGGCGACGGTCAGCTCGACCACGCCGAGCGACGCGCCCAGGTGTCCGCCGGTGATTGACACCGAGCGCACGGTGTCGTCGCGCAACTCCCTGGCCAGCTGCTTCAGCTGTTTTACCGAGAATTCGCGAATGTCGGCAGGATCCCGGATGGAATCCAGGAGTGGGGTCTTGCTTTTTTCAACCACGGAGTACTTCCCTCACCTTGGCCCGGCGGAGCATCTGTACCACCCGGATATGCCCGCCCGGGGGCCCGGAAGCCGGCCTCAGAACCGTCTGTTTACCACATATCCGGCCAATTCTTTAAGTAGCTTGCCCTTTTCTGCGAACATTTCAAGGTGTTCCGCCGCCTGCACGGCTAAAAGCTGGGCCTGCTCGCGGGCCCTTTCGACGCCGAGCAGCGAGACGAAGGTGGCTTTTCCGGCAGCCGCGTCTTTGCCGGTCTTCTTGCCGACCTCGTGTTCGTCGCCCTCGACGTCCAACAGGTCATCGGCGATCTGGAAGGCCAGGCCGACGTCGTGGGCGTAGGCGTGCAGCGCCACCCGGGCCCCCTCCGAGGCCTTGCCGAGGATGGCCCCGGATTCGCAGGAAACCGCAATCAGGGCGCCGGTCTTCATGCGTTGCAGGCGGGTGATCTCGGGGACGTTCAGCTTGTTGCGCTCGGCGTAGAGATCGAGCATCTGGCCGCCGACCATGCCGGCGACGCCAGACGCCTTTGCCACCGCCAGCACCAGCTCCGCCCGCACCGCTGGATCGGTGTGGGTACGGGGGTCGGCCAGCACTTCGAAGGCCCTGGTCATCAGCGCGTCGCCGGCCAGGATTGCCGTCGCCTCGTCGAACTTGACGTGGCAGGTGGGCTTGCCGCGGCGCAGTTCGTCGTCGTCCATCGCCGGCAAGTCGTCGTGGACCAGCGAGTAGCAGTGCACCATCTCGATCGCCGCGGCCACCCTGAGCGCCGACGTGCGGCTGACGTTGAACAGTGCCGCGCTGGTGGTGACCAGGAACGGCCGGATGCGCTTGCCGCCGCCAAGGGTGGCATAGCGCATCGCCTCGACGACCCGGGCTTCCGGCCCGTCGCCCTTGGGCAAAAGATCGTCGAGGACCTCGCCGACCGCCTTGGCGTTATCGGCCAGGGCTTTCTTGAGTCCGCTCACCGGCCCGGCTCAGTCCAGATTGGCCGGCTCGGTGCCAGCCTCGCCGGCGGGGCCGAGCACGATTTTGTCGATCCTGGCCTGGGCTTCCTTGAGCTTGGCCTGGCAGTGGGCCTTCAGTTGCGCGCCGCGGGCGTACTGCTCGATCGCCTCGTCGAGCTTCACCTGGCCTGATTCCAGGCGGCCGACGATCTCCTCCATCTCCTCGAGCGCATCCTCGAAGCTGAGTTTCCTGATGTCGGCGGGAATCTTGCTGTCTGCCATGAGCCCCTCGCGTGCGGGCCGGGAGTTTAATGACGGCGCCTTGCGCGGGCAAGGCCGGCGGGCAGCCCCTCAATCCGCCATCAGCTCCCGGACGTGGGTCTGCACGCTTTCCTGGAGCGCCTGCAGATTGTAGCCGCCTTCGAGCAGGGAAACCACTCGCCCCTCGCAGCAGTCGTCGGCTACCGCCTTCAGCTTTTTGGTGACCCAGCCGTAGTCCTCGGTTTCGAGTTCGATCTGCGCTAGCGGGTCGCGGCGATGGGCGTCGAAGCCGGCCGAGATCAGCAGCAACTCCGGTTTAAAGCGGCGCAGCGCCGGCAGGATCCGACGCTCGTAGCCGTTGCGGAACGCCACCGATCCCTCGCCCGGCGCCAGTTGCAGGTTGCAGATGTTGTCGTACTCGCCGGTCTCGCTTTCCAGCCCGGTTCCCGGATAGCACGGCCACTGGTGGCTGGAGGCGTAGAACAGTCCCGGGTCGTGCTCGAAGGTATGCTGGGTGCCGTTGCCGTGGTGGACGTCGAAATCCACCGCCGCCACCCGCTTCA
>JACPJY010000311.1 GCA_016187325.1 Rhodospirillales bacterium
GAGCGGGCTGTCGATGACCTCGTACGGCGACTGGCCGAAGCGCAGGTTGTTGAGCGGCACGTAGCGTTCCTCGGTCATCTGGTCGACCAGCACCGAATGGCGCTGCGAAAACGTGCCGCGCCCGGAATCCTGGCCCGACAGGCGCACCGGATTGCCCTCAAGCAACAGGGTGCCGAAGGCCAACGCCTCGGCGGTCGCCCAGTCCAGGCCCTCGCCGGACTCGAGCATCTTGCGCTTGGCCTCGAGCTGGCGGACGATCTTCGCATTCAGATTGAAATTGTCGGGGATGCGGGTCAGTGCCTGGCCGACCTCCTTCAGGCGCTCCAGCGACACGCCGGTGACACCGCGTCGGGCGTCGCCGGCCGCCACCGACAGCCCGGCCCAGACGCCGTCCAGCCAATCGGCCTTGTTGGCCTTGTAGTTGGACGCTGCCTCGAAGGCCGCGTCGAGCGTCTTGTTGAACTCAGCCGTCGCCCGGTCCAGCCATTCCTGGGTGATGGCGCCTTCGGCGATCAGCTTCTTGGCGTAAATCTGCAGGGTCGTCGGATGCTGGGAGATCTTCTTGTACATCAAGGGCTGGGTGAACATCGGCTCGTCGCCCTCGTTGTGGCCGTGGCGGCGATAGCAGATCATGTCCACCACCACGTCCTTCTTGAACTTCTGGCGGTACTCGGTGGCGATGCGCGCGCAATGGACAACCGCCTCGGGATCGTCGGCATTGACGTGGAAAATCGGTGCCGAGACGATCTTGCCGACGTCCGTGCAATAAGTCGACGAGCGCGAGTACTTGGGCGCCGTCGTGAATCCGATCTGGTTGTTGATGACGAGGTGGATGGTGCCGCCGGTCTGATAGCCGAGCAGGTTGGAGAGGTCGAATGCCTCGGGCACCAGACCCTGGCCGGAGAACGCCGCGTCGCCGTGCAGCAACAGCGCCATCACCTTTTGCCGTTCGGCGTCGTTACGCTGGCGTTGCTTGCCGCGCACCTTGCCGATGCAGACGGTGTTGACTACCTCCAGGTGCGACGGGTTGGCGGTCAGGCTCAAGTGCACCTTGCGGCCGTCGAAGACGCGGTCTGACGAGGTGCCAAGGTGATATTTGACGTCGCCCGAGCCCAACACGTCGTCGGGATGGGACGAGCCGCCCTGGAACTCGGAGAAGATCGCCTGGAACGGCTTGCCCATGACGTTGGCGAGCACGTTGAGCCGCCCGCGGTGGGCCATGCCGAGCACGATCTCCTCGATGCCGAGCTTGCTGCCGCGCTTGAAGATTTGCTCCATCGCCGGAACCAGGCTTTCGCCGCCGTCGAGGCCGAACCGCTTGGTGCCGGTGAACTTCTTGTCCAGGTAGCGCTCGAAGCCCTCGGTTTCCAGCAATCGGTTGAGGATGGCGCGTTTGCCTTCGGGCGTGAAATGGGTCTGGTTGTGGATGGTTTCCATGCGTTCCTGGAGCCACGCCTTCTCGTCCGGGTCCTGGATGTGCATGAACTCGATGCCGATATGGCCGCAATAGGTCTCGTGCAGGATGGCCATGATCTCGCGGATGGTCGCCGTCTCCAGGCCGAGCACGTAGTTGATGAAGATTTCCCGGTCCATGTCGCGTTCCTGGAACCCGTAGGTGGCAGGGTCCAGTTCCGGGTGGTGCTCGCGCACCTCGAGCCCGAGCGGGTCGAGCTTGGCCAGCAGGTGCCCGCGCACCCGGTAGGCGCGAATCAGCATCAGGGCGCGGAGCGAATCGAGGGTGGCTTCGCGGACCCGGCCAGCGGCCATGCGAGGGGCGGCCGTGCGGGCGGGCTCGATGGTCTCGTGGCCGGCGTCGCGGGCCATTCGATCGCCGATCGGCTGTAGGTCGTCGTTGCCGACGATGCCGGCGCGCGATGGCGCCCAGGAGGCGCCCCGTTTTTCCTGCAGCAGCTCGCGCAAATCGCCATCCAGGCCGCCGAAGAACTCCTGCCAGCGCGGATCGACCGATCCCGGGTCGTCCAGGAAACGCTGGTACATATCGGCGAGATAGACCTGATTGCCGGTATAAAGGAAATCGACCAGGTTAAGTGCGGTCATCACTTTATGACGCGCCCTAACGGCGCGTCCCCCCAGGGTTGACGCCTAACCGTATCTTAACAGGATACGGGTAGCCCCTTTACGTCAGCCTTTCAAGGCCTTGGACATGGTGACGCCGATTTTAGCCGGAGAATCGGCGACATGGATACCGGCGCTTTTCATGGCCTCGATTTTGTCGGCGGCGCCGCCCTTTCCGCCGGATATGATGGCCCCGGCGTGGCCCATGCGCCGGCCCGGGGGGGCCGTCAGGCCGGCAATGAAGCCGACCGTCGGTTTCTTGATTTTCGACGACTTGATGACCTGGGCCGCGTCCTCTTCCGCCGACCCGCCGATCTCGCCGATCATGACGATGGCCTCGGTCTGCTTGTCGCCGAGGAACATCTCGATGCAATCGACGAAATTGGTGCCGTTGACCGGGTCGCCGCCGATGCCGATGCAGGTGGTCTGGCCGAGCCCGGCGGCGGTCGTCTGTGCCACCGCCTCGTAGGTCAAAGTCCCTGAACGCGACACGATGCCGATCTTGCCCTTCTTGTGTATGTGCCCCGGCATGATGCCGATCTTGCACTCGCCGGGGGTGATGATGCCGGGGCAGTTGGGGCCGATGAGGCGGCTCTTCGAGCCCATCAGCACGCGCTTCACTCGCACCATGTCCATCACCGGGATGCCCTCGGTGATGCAGACCACCAGCGGCACCCGGGCATCGATGGCCTCCAGGATGGCGTCGGCGGCGAACGGCGGCGGCACGTAGATGACGGAGGCGTCGGCGCCGGTCTTGGCGACGGCGTCGGCAACGGTGTCAAACA
>JACPJY010000321.1 GCA_016187325.1 Rhodospirillales bacterium
CCAACCATGTGCTGCCGACGGCGCGCTCGGCGCGGTTCTCATCGGGGCTCGGCGTAATCGATTTCCTGAAGCGGACCTCGCTGATTGGCGGTGATGCCTCGACATTGGCCCGCATCGGTCCAGCCGCGATCACGCTCGCCAAGGCCGAAGGCCTCGACGCCCACGCGCTCAGCGTGGCGATCCGGCTGAACGTGCCCAAGGACGGCTGAAGGACATCCGGTCCGCCGTGTCCGCCAACCAGCACATCGTCAAGATCTTCCTCGACGAGAAGACCGATGGCCGCCGCGCCGCCCACGTCGAACACGAGCGCAAGGTCGCAATCTACGACCTGTTGGAAGAAAATCATTTTGCGCCGGTCGGCCGCGATTCGGGGCCGTACGTACTGCATCTCAGCATCGAGGACAACCGGCTGGTGTTCGATGTCCGCACCCAGGCGGACCAGCCGCTCGACAGGTTCACCGTGCCGGTGAATTCGTTCCGCCGAATCGTCAAGGACTACTTCATGATCTGCGAGAGCTACTTCGAGGCGATCAAAACCGCACCACCGTCCAGGATCGAGGCGCTCGATATGGGCCGGCGCGGCCTCCACAACGAGGGCTCGGATATCCTGCGCGAGCGGCTGGAAGGCAAGGTCGAAATAGACCGGGCGACGGCTAGGCGCCTGTTTACGCTGATCTGCGTCTTGCACGTCCGGGCTTGACCCTGACCGATGGCCGAGATTCCGTCCGCCGTGCTGTTCTGCTGCACCATGAACTCGGTGCGCTCGCCGATGGCTGAAGGCATCCTGAAGTTCTTGCACGGCAACCGCATCTATGTGGATTCGGTCGGCGTCCGCAAGGGTGAGATCAACGGCTACGCCATCGCTGTCATGGACGAGATCGGTATCGACATCAGCAAGCATAAGTCCAAGTCCTTCGACGACCTCGAGGATTCGTATTTCGACCTGGTCATCCCATTGTCGCCGGAAGCCCAGCACAAAGCGGTCGAGATGACGCGTGTGATGGCCTGCGACGTCGAATTCTGGAACACCTTCGACCCGTCCCTGATCGAATCCGAGAACCGGGAAACCGTGCTCAACGCCTTCCGCACCATCCGCGACCAGCTGATGAAGAAGCTCGAACAACGCTTCCCGAGGGTCAAGGTGGCCGACACGTGAAGCCGGCGCGGTCCATCGGAGGCCCCGGTTTTCCAACGACATGGCGCCAGGGCCAAGCGAAAACCCTTGACCGCGAGGGGGTCGACCCCGTTTTATTGGGCGCCATTCATTCGTGATTTGGGGACCTTATGGCGAAAGAAGACGTATTGGAGTTCACCGGCACGGTCACCGAGCTGCTGCCGAACGCGATGTTCCGCGTCAAGCTCGACAACGACCACGAAATACTTGCTCACACCGCGGGCAAGATGCGCAAGCACCGGATCCGAGTGCTGGCCGGCGACCGGGTCAACGTCGAGATGACCCCCTACGATCTGACCAAGGGCCGGATCACTTTTCGCTTCAAATAACGGGGCTGGCCGCATGGCGGACCGGTTCCATCTCGCACCGCCCCCGGCCGCGGGGACGCCGTGAGCGGGCGGCTAATTCTGGCCTCTGCCTCACCGCGTCGGTTGGCGTTGCTGACGCAGATCGGCATCGTCCCCGACGAGGTCGTGGCCGCCGACGTCGATGAAAAGCCGCGCCGCGGCGAGCTGCCGGGCGCGTTAGCGTTGCGGCTCGCTACCGCCAAGGCCCAGCACGTGGCGAAGCGGTTTACTGGCGACTTCGTGCTCGGCGCAGACACTGTCGTCGCCTGCGGCCGTCGCGTGCTGCCAAAGGCCGGCGATGAACAAGAGGCCCATGCCTGCCTGAAGCTGCTGTCAGGGCGGCGTCATCGTGTTTTTGGCGGCATTGCCGTCGTCGACCCGGGGGGAACACTTCACGGCCGCCGAGTGATGACCACGGTGGCATTCAAGCGGCTTACCAAGGGCGACATCCAGGGATATCTCGCGGCCGGCGAATGGCGGGGCAAGGCCGGCGCCTACGCAATCCAAGGCCGGGCTGGCGCGTTCGTCAGCCGCGTCAACGGCTCGTACTCGAATGTCGTCGGGCTTCCGCTTTACGAGACAGCCGCGCTGCTGGCCGGGCTCGGTTACGGCGGCGGCGGGGCAGCGTAGGCGGAAATGGCCGTCGATCGCGTTCTCATCAGCAAAGGGCCTGGGGAAACCCGGGTGGCGCTGCTTTCGGGCGGGCAACTGACCGAGTTGCTGGTGGCGCGGGCCGGACACGACAGCATCGTCGGCAATATCTACCTTGGCCGCGTCGAGGCGTCGCTGCGGGAGCTGGATGCTGCGTTTATCGACATCGGCCTCGAGCGCGCTGGCTTCTTGGCGCTGCCGGAGGCGCGGCCGCCCGGCAGGGAAGGCGGCAGCGACCGCATCGGCGACTACGTGAACGAAGGCGACGCGGTTCTGGTGCAGGCGGTCCGCGATCCGGTCGAGGGCAAGGGTGCCAAGCTGACCGCCCACATCAACGTTGCCGGCGTAAACCTGGTGTTCCGGCCGCGGCAGCCGGGGATGACCATATCGCGGCGCATCGCCAATGCCGACCGCGCTCGCATCGAGGTTGCAACTGCGGGCCTCGGCAACGACGAAGGCGGTTTCATCATCAGGACCGCGGCGGCGGCGGCGTCGCCGGACGCCATCTGCCGCGAGGCGGGCGTATTGGTCGAGCGCTGGACCGAGATCACCGACCGCGTCGGCCTGGTCAAGGCGCCGTACCTGATGGCCGCCAGTCCCGGCGCTGCCAGCTTGGCGCTACGCGAGGTCGGTGCCGGCATCGCGGAAGTGATCGCCGACGACGTCCAGGTGCTGGCCGAGGTGCGCGCCTACTGCCAGGCCGAGATTCCCGATCTGGTTTCGAGGATCGAGGCGTACACGGCGGCCGAGCCGCTGTTCGAGGTGCATGGCGTCGAGGAGCAAATCGAGGCGGCGCTGTCGCCGACTGTGCCGCTCGCCGGCGGTGGCTCGCTGATCGTCAGCCAGACGCCGGTGCTTTGTGCCATCGATGTTAACACCGGTGGCGCCGACACCGGCTCGCGGGAAGAGACAGCGTTCGCCGTCAACGTCGAGGCAGCGCGCGAGGCGGCGCGTCAGATGCGGCTACGCAACATTTCCGGACTGGTGGTGATCGATTTTGTGCCGCTCAAAGATGAAAGCTGCAAGCGTCGCGTCCTCGACGTGCTGATCGAGGCCACCTACGCCGATCCGCTCGGCCCGCACGTGGTCGGCTACACGCGCTTGGGATTGGTCGAGATGACGCGACGTCGGCATGGCTTGTCGCTGCTGGAGATTTTCGGTAGACCATGGTCCGAAACCGCGGCTGCGCCCACCAAGTCGCCACTGACGCTGGCGCTGGAGGCGCTGCGCGGCGTGTCGCGCCGGACACGCGGCGGGGCGACGGCGCCGCTGCTACGCGTCTCGCCGGCTGTGGCCGCGGCGCTCGCCGGCCCGGCGGCAGCGGCGAAACGGGAAGCGGAGGCGACGCTCGGGGTTGCCATCGCCGTTGCCGCGGACCAGACTTTGCCCGACGCCGGCTGGGAGGTCGTCGCCGGTGGGCAATAACAGGCGGGACAGGGAAGCATGGCGAAAAAATTCAAGGACCCGGCCGAAGTAGTGCCGCTGAAAATCCGCAAGTGCCCTATCTGCGGCAAGCCAGCGAAGCGTGTCTACCAACCGTTCTGTTCCGACCACTGTGCCGACGTCGATCTCGGCCGCTGGCTCAACGAGGGTTACCGGATTCCGACGAACGAGGCTCCTGGCGAACTAGCCGACGACGACACCGGCGACGAGGATGGCGTCCCTGGAAAACGTTGATGGCCCGCCGTCGGCCAACTTTGGAAATTACCGGAATCCTGCGGTCGGCCGCGATTTCGGACAGTCGGTGGACAGCCGCGGGGAATTCTTTTATAAGCGGCGTTCGCGAGGCCTCCCGGGGCTTCCCGGGCCCCAGGCCCGTGTCGTTTTTCGGGAAATGCCCAGGTAGCTCAGATGGTAGAGCAGCGGATTGAAAATCCGCGTGTCGGTGGTTCGATTCCGCCCCTGGGCACCACCACTCCTACACTTCGGTTTGGTGGTTATTCTTTCTGGTGCCAATAGGCGTTTTCCGTAATCGCGCGCGGTTCGGTTGCATTAAAGAAAATGGGCCGACAGAGAAGAAAAACGGCGTGGAATGGCCCGCGAATATCTGCTGGTGGTTCGGATTACCGGCCCGAAAATCCCAAACTCTGTGTCCTCACCCGGCGCCCATCAACAGACAAAGAATGTCCCTAACATCAGGAATGGCGGAGGGAGGGCGCTGGAATTAAGTCTTCTCCCTTTGAAAATCACTGAATTACGCCACGGCATCGCGGGCGGACAAGTCCCGTCGAACGACGATCCCTTCCCGACAAGCTGGCCGACCGGTGCCGCTGCCCTCGATCTCCCGCCAATTTGGCGTCGGGGGCTTCATGATCTAAAATTCAAAGCGCCGTATGTGGGTCAGGTCACTTCCCGCGTTCGGCCGGAGCTGAACGACGATGTTTCGACTTGTTCGCTTTTTCCTTTTTACGAGCGTGATCGCCGCGGTCGTGGTTACGATCTCGGTCGTTGCCTACCGAAAAGACGAGGTGCAGCGGCTGATCGACGTAGCAGAAGGGCAAAACGTGATCCTGGCGCGATCCTTCGCCAACACGATCTGGCCACAGTTTTCATCGTTTATTACATCCATCGCCGCTTCGGAAAGAGAAGCGTTGCAGGCACGGCCCGAAACGCACGCACTCCGCGAGGTCCTGATGGAGCTGGCGATCGGACTGCCCGTCGTGAAAGTCCAAATCTTCAACCTCGATGGTCTCACGGTCTATTCCACCGAACCCGATGACATGGGTGTGTATGGGAAGAACAACCCAGGATTCATCGCCGCGGCGTGGCAGGGGAAGCCCGCGAGCAAGCTCACATTCCGCAACCAGATGAGCACGTTCGAGGGAAGGATCATGGACCGGGATCTCGTTGAAACGTACTTGCCCATCCGCGTCGGCAACGGGCCCATCGAAGGGGTTTTTGAACTCTACTCCGACGTGACGCCTTTGGTGACCAGGATCAAGACTTCCACAACAAATCTGATGGTCGGCTTTGCTGTCGTTTTCGGGTTTCTATACGTGATCCTGTTCATCGTCGTCCGACTGGCCGATCGCACCATTAAACAGCAGTATGCCGACATCTCCGAGAAAAATACGAAACTCGAACGGGAAGTTGCCGCGCGAAAGCGGACTGAAACGGCGCTGACGAAGGCACATGAGGAGCTGGAGCAACGCGTCGACGAAAGGACTCGCAAACTCACCGAGGAAATTGCCGAGCGCCGGCGGGCCGAAGATAGCCTGCGCAAGCAATCGCGCGCCGTGGAACAAAGCCCGGCCATGACGGTCATCACCGATATCGAAGGTAGGATCGAATATGTGAACCCCCGATTCACGCAGGTCACGGGATATACCCTCGAAGAAATATCCGGAAAGACACCCCGTATCCTGAAGTCAGGCGAAATGCCGGCCAATGAGTATGAAACGTTATGGAGAACCATTGCAGCGGGCAAGGAATGGCAGGGCGAGATGCACAACCGAAAAAAAAACGGAGAACTCTATTGGGCCCTGACATCCATTTCGCCGATTACAAACCAGAACGGCGAAGTGACACATTTTCTGGGTATTTCCGAAGACGTCACCCAACGCAAACTGGTTGAAGAGGACGCCCGGCTGCATCGCAACGAACTTGCGCACGCCGGTCGAGTTATCGTCGTGGGAGAGATGGCGACGAGCCTGGCTCACGAACTCAATCAACCCCTCACCGTCATCTCGGGATGCGCCCAAGTCTGTCTGGACAAGCTGCGCTCGGGCAACGGAAGGCCAGAGGAAATGCGAGACTCGGTGGAGCAGATCGCCGAGCAAGCGCAGCATGCCAGCGAGATCATCCGCCGCATCCGCCGCTTCCTTCGTAAGGAAGAGAACGAAAGACGCCTCATCGACATGAACGACGCGATCCATGGTGTCGAGAACCTGCTTCGCGTCGACGCCCGCGAGCAGGGGGCCGCAATCGAGCTGGACCTCGCCGACGGGCTGCCGGCAGTCAAGGCTGACCTAATCCAGCTTCAGCAAGTCGTCCTGAACCTTGCCCACAATGGGATGGAAGCCATGGCCGGATGCAGGTCCGGGCAACGGCACCTCACGATCCAGACATTGGCGGCCCATGGCGGTGCGGTCGAAGTGGCCGTGCACGACACGGGACACGGAGTCCCCGCCGAGATTCTCGCCCGCATCTTCGATCCCTTCTTCACCACCAAGGCCAGCGGGTTGGGCATGGGGCTCGCCATCAGTCGCTCGATCGTCGAGGACCACGGCGGAAGGCTCTGGGCTGCCTCGAACGACGGGATTGGCGCCGTGTTCCGTTTCACTTTGCCAAGAGCCAAGGATGCCCGCCCCAGTGACCGCTGAGAAAACCGTATATGTGGTCGATGACAACGCGGCCGTTCGCCGTTTTCTCAGCGGGCTGATTCGGTCCGTCGGCTTGAGGGTGGAGACCTATGCCACGGCACAGGAATTCCTCGATGCTTACGAAGCAGGTTCGCCGGGATGCTTGCTGCTCGACATTCGCATGCCGGGCATGAGCGGCCTCGAACTGCAGGCCGAGCTCGAAAGGCGGGAGATAGACCTACCGGTCATCATCCTTACCGGTCACGGCGATGTCAAAGTCGCTGTCCATGCCATGAAGGCGGGCGCCATCGACTTCATCGAAAAACCGTTCAACAATGAGCTTCTCTTGCATGGGCTCCAGAAGGCGATCGCCGACAGTCTTCGTTCCGGCGGCGCCCGCCTCCGGCGGCAGGAAATCCTACAGCGGGTGGAGACGCTGACGAATCGCGAGCGCCAAGTGCTGGACATAGTCGCTGCTGGAGAGACCAACAAAGGGGTCGCCCGCCGCCTCGGCATCAGCGAAAAGACCGTCGAGATCCACCGCGCCAAGGTCATGGAAAAAATGCAAGCCAAGTCGCTGGCCGAACTCGTCAAAATGGCGGCGGTTTTGGAAGCCGAGTAGGGGAAGTCCCGTAACAGTTCTACGGGGACCCCCCGATATCTTTTCTTCTTCGCCGAATTTTAGCATGGCGCCTGGGGATCATCGAGATTCCCCCGGTTGAATGGTGCCAGCGATCTTTAGGCTGGACATGAAGGAGATTTGAAATGCGTAAATTAGCTCTCTCTACAATCTTGGCCTCCGGGACGGCTTTGTTCCTGAGCGCGAACGCGTTCGCGGTCGATCTGTCCGCGCAAAAACCGATCGAGATCCGGGTGGAGATGGGAAAGGCAAGCGGTAACGCTAACGACCCCACCAACCACAGGTTCCTTCCAGACAAGCTGATCCTCGAAACCGGCAAGCTGTACCGACTCGTTCTCCATAACCCGAGCAACAGCCCACACTACTTCTTCTCCAACGGCTTGGCGGCCAAGGTGTGGACCCGCAAGGCTCAGGTCATGGATGAGGTCGGTTCCGGCCGCAAGGCTATCGCCGAGATCAAAGGCATGACCCGCGAGATCGAGGTCTACCCCGGCGGTACCGCCGAATGGTGGTTCGTGCCGGTCGCGACGGGCACCCTTACCGACGTCATCTGCACCATCAAGGAGAAGGATGGCA
>JACPJY010000125.1 GCA_016187325.1 Rhodospirillales bacterium
CGCCGCCTTCGGCGCGCAGCGCGGCGACCCGGTTGGCGGCCAGCATCGAGAACACGCCGCGTTCGCCGTAACGCGTCAGATAAGCCTCGAATTCCCTGACATCCTTGCTCGACTGGATGGACTGCCAGAACGCCACCTCGATCTGCGTCTCGCCGCCGGGGGCGGGACGCGGCGCCGCCGCCACCTGAGGCGCCGCCGACTCGCCGGGGACGAACGAGAACCGGCCGGTGAGCGAGGTGGCCTCCCACGGCACCTGGATGCCGCGCGTCCCCGCTTGCACATCCTTGCGGACCTCCTTGAACACCTCCTCGATGGCGAGCCCGGGCCGCCGCATGGCGATCGCGAGCGCACCCGTGTAGGGACTGTTGGTGCCGTCGCCGTCCATCGCCACCTTGCCGGGCGCCGTGGCGTAGGCAATCAACGTGCCGGCCGGCGCATCCATGCGCACCAGGCCGCCGCTGGCGGACCGGCCGGCCGAAGGGAACGGATTGTTGCGGCAGGCGTCGAGGACGACGATGTTGATCCGCGCCGACGCCGCCTCCATCTGGCGCAAGACCCAGTTGGCGTTGACCGCCTCGATGTCTAGATCGGCGTCGCTTTGCACCTTGGCGTCGGTGGGAATAAGGTGGTTTTCACCATGCGCCTGGATGCCGTGGCCGGCGTAATAGAACAGACCCACCCCATCCTTGCCGGCGGCGCCGAGGCGCTCGCCGAACCGCTGGATGGCCCGCTTCATCTGTCGCTGGCCGGCGTCGAGGGCGAGCTCCACGTCGAAACCGAGCGCGCGCAACGTGTCGGCCATCAGGGCGGCGTCATGAGCGGGATTGCGAAGCCGCGCCACGGCGGCGTAGTCGCTGTTGCCGATGATCAGCGCGACGCGGGTTTCCGCCGCCCAGCCGGCAGCGGCCCACGGCACCACCATCACCGAAAGGATATAGATCCAGCGTCGCATTGGCGCCCCGAAGGGGCCCGGAACGAACCGTTCTGGGCCATCGGATATTAGTCGATAAAGCGGGCGATAGGGAAGGCGGTGGGACGCGGGGGCAGCGGGATCGCCGGGATCGCCGGGATCGCCGGGATCAGGAGAGCGGCGTCCCGTTGGACGACAGATTGCCGACGATCGCCAGGAACTCGCGCCGCGTCGAGGGGTCGTCGCGGAAGGCGCCGAGCATACGGCTGGTGACCATGACCACGCCGGGCTTGTGGACGCCGCGGGTGGTCATGCACTGGTGCGCAGCCTCGATGACGACGGCGACGCCCTTCGGCTCCAGCACCCTGTCGATGGTGTTGGCGATCTGGGCGGTCAGCTTTTCCTGGATCTGCAGCCGCCGGGCGAACACCTCGACCAGGCGCGCGAGCTTGCTGATGCCGACGATGCGCCGGTGCGGCAGATACGCCACGTGGGCCTTGCCGATGATCGGCGCCATGTGGTGCTCGCAATGGGATTCGAAGCGAATGTCGCGCAGCAGCACGATCTCGTCGTAGCCGTCGGTTTCCTCGAACGTGCGCTCGAGGATATCGCGCGGGCACGCCGCGTAGCCCTCGAAGAACTCCTCGTAGGAGCGCACCACGCGGGCCGGCGTATCGATCAGCCCCTCTCGTGCCGGGTCGTCGCCCGCCCACTTGATCAGGGTGCGGACCGCCTCTTCGGCCTCGGCGCGGCTCGGCCTGTCGGCGACCGGCGCGATCGGGCCGTCGCCATCGTCGGTCGCGCGGCCGGCGGTCTTTTCGCCGCCGACCACCTTCAGCGATTTCGGCGCGGGGACGATCTTATCCATCGGTTTTCTCCGCTCGGCGGGCTCGTTAGTGAAGTTGCCGCCGGTGATGAGGGCTGTCGAGCGAGAACGCGGGAATCTTGACGTCGAACCGTTCGCCGGTATCGGTCTCCATCTGGTAGCTGCCGTCCATGATGCCGGACGGCGTGCTCAACGGCGTGCCGCTGGTATACTCGAACGCCCCGCCGGGGGTCAGCACCGGCTGCTCGCCAACCACGCCGTCGCCGCGCACCTCGTGAACCTTGCCCAGCGAATCAGTGATCCGCCAGTGGCGCGTCATCAGCTGCACGGTCCGTTTCCCGTGATTCTCGATGCGGACGTGGTAGGCCCAGACGAAATGGTTGTCGTCGGGGTCCGACTGGTCCTCGAGATAGATCGGCTCGACGGTGACCGTGATCGCGCCAGTGGTCTCGGCGTAGCTACTGGAGTCGGTCGCGCCCATCATCGAATGGTTTCCTTGTCGAAGGCTAGGAGCGCGCGATACGCCCCGGGCCATTGTCACCAGGCCTTATTAGATAGGCCCGGGGCCCAATATTTCCAGGCCGGACCGGCATTGCCAATTAAAATCTGGGATATTCCGCCGTTTCCCGGCAAACGGGAAGGCGGAGCAGGGGCCCCGCCTTCCTTAGGTTTTTGGCATTTCGCCGGGCCGCGGAACCCGGCCCGGAACGTCGGCTACAGCGACGGACCGACGCCGATGATGATCTCGACGCGGCGGTTGAGGGGCTCGCGCATCCCGTTCGGGGTGGCGATACGAGGTCGCTGTTCGCCGTAGGCGATGAGGGTCACGAGGTCGCGATCCAGCCCGCGGCGGGCGAGCGCTTGCTCGATGGCTTCGGCGCGCCGGCGCGACAGCGCCAAGTTGTAGGGGTCGGGCCCAGCGCGGTCGGCATGGCCGCCGACCATGAGGCGCACCGCGCGGCCGTCCTTCACCGCCGCGACGATGGCGTCGAGGGCATCGGCGTGTTCGGGCGTCAACTCGGCGCTGTCGAATTCGAAGAACAGCGTGAACGCGCCCGATTGCCTTGATGCGATCGCTGGCACTGTCGCCATCGCCTTGGTCGCCATCGCGCCGTCGCCGGGCTTGTCGCCGGCGGCGGCCAGCGCGCGCTCGACGGTGACGAGCGCGGCGTAGAACCCGTCCCGGCACTCCTGGATGTGGTCGGGCTGCATGTCCTCTTCCTGCTGCTCGACCCAGCAGTCGAACCGTACCTGCGCCCGCGCCGCCGGCTCCGGCACGAAGCGGCCGCCACCGCTGTCCAGCGTCTTGACCAAGCGCGCGCGGGCGGCGGTCAGCTCGGGCAGATGGTCATAGGGCAGCGTCCGGTCGTCGAGGTGTTCCGGCGCCGGCGTGCGGCCGGCCGCGCTGGCCATCGCCTTGTTGCGGAAGTGATGGGCGTCCAGCAAATCCCACATGTCGTCGCGCTCGAACAGGGCGAACGCCTTGTACTCGCGCGTCAGCGCCGCGTTGAAGTCCTGACCCTTGGGATCGGCGCGCCTGAGATCGTCATAGTCGAATAAGGCGCCGCAGCCGGCCGTGGCAAAGACCAGCAGCAGCGGCAGCTTGCGGATAATATTTTTCATGGCGTGATCCTCCGATGCGGGCCCGAAGGCGGCCCGGTGCCGATGGTGCGCCGCAGGCTAGGGGAGGAGTATGGCGAGGCTGCGGTGGTTTGTGGCGGGATTGCGGCAATCGCGGGGTCATTTGGTGCCCGGCGGGCCTTGGGCCGGGCGCGCGCCGTTACTCCGCGGCGGCGGCCGGAACGCCGGGCCACACCACCGGCCGCGGCCTCAATGGCCGGCCGGTGAGCCGGCGTTCGGCCGGCGGCATCACGTCGACGCTCGGCCACAGGCCGTTCTCGAGCGTTTTGGCGTAGGGCAGGCCGGGGCTCGCTTTGGCGAGCGCACGGGCGGCGCCTTCGTGATCGTAGGCGAGCTGGTGGATGGTCACGTGCACGCCGTCGGCGGCAGTTGCCAGGATCGAGAACCAGCCGCGCGGCGTGCCGTCGTTGGCCGGCATGCCGACGACGCCGGCGTTGTGCCACAGCCGGCCGCCGACGACTTGCGTGAATGGCACGCCGGCGTGGCCGGCGACGACGCCGTCTGCGTCCAATCGGTCGAGGACGGCGGCCTTCTCCGGCCATGGCGTCGAAGCGAAGATGTAGCGGCTGATGTCGTCGTCGCCACCGTGGATGACCGCGAGCCTTCGGCCGCCGAGGGTGAGCCGGATCGAGCGCGGCAGCGACGCCATCCAGTGCTTGGTGTCGTCGTCGAGGGCGGCCGCCGCGGCCGCGAACCAGGCCTTCGACCATTCGGCGCACGGGCTGCCTTCGACGAAGCCGCAGCCGCAATCGGCGGCCTCGAAGGCCAGCGATTCCTCGCAGTTGCCCATCACCACGTGGATGCCGGCGTCGCGCACCCGCGCTACGGTCGCCGTCGGATCGGCGCAATAGGCGACCACGTCGCCGGTGCACACGATGCGTTCGGGCGGGAAGCCCCGGCGCTTCGCCTCGGTCAGCACCGCCGCCGTCGCCTGCAGGTTCGAATAGGGACCGCCGAAGCAGAACAACGGTCCGTCGACTGGGCCGAGGTCGAGCACCGCTTCCGCCATCGACGTGGTCGCGGCGGCGCTCATTGCGGGCTGCAGCTAGCGCCGCCGAGCACGCAGAACTTGGCGCAATGGGGGTGATTGAGCTGCACCGTCTTCGCCGCCCGGGCCAGGCCCTGGCCGAGCTCGAAGGCAGGGTCGTAAGGCAGCAGCGTGCACGGCACGACGACCGGTGCGTCCGCGCCCTTGCGCTTGACGATCATGCGCGAGGTCGCGCACATCATCGTCTCCGGCGCGACGCCGAGGATGTCCCAGCACTGCATGGTGATCTCCGGCACGTCGGCGCCGGCGTCCATCTCTGGGAACAGCACCAGCCGCGTCGGATCGTCGGCGTCGACGGGAATGTTTTCGCGCGCGAACAACCGCGCATAGCCGCGGCGCGACTCGTCGCCGCTCTCGTTCCAGCAGGTGCGGCCGGCGACGGCGACGGCAAAGCCGTTCCGGGCCAGCCACCTGAGGCCCTCGAGCATCGGCGCCCACGAGCCGGCGCCCCGGATCGCCTCGTGCTTGGCCTGGGTGTGATGGTCGATGGAAACGCGCAGCGTCAACGCCCGGCCGTGGCGCCTGCGAATCTCCGAAAGTTGGGCACGCTTGTTGAGCATCGGCTTCATGGCGTTGGTCAGCACCAGCACCCGGAACCCGCGGGCCAGCGATTCCCCGATCATGTCCGGGAGCTCGCGATTCATAAACGGCTCGCCGCCGGTGAACGCGATCTCCTCGACGGCTAAGCGCTCGGCGGCGATCTCGTCGAGGTAGCGACGAACCTCGGCCAGCGAAATGTAGGCGAGGCTGTC
>JACPJY010000282.1 GCA_016187325.1 Rhodospirillales bacterium
GCAGCTTTCGAGCACGCATTTGTGCTCGGTGGCGACGGTCACGATATGGTTCCTGCGGTCGCGGTAGAAATGGGCGATGCCCTTGAGCGCCAGGTTGTTGGATTCGGTGGCGCCGGAGGTGAAGACGATCTCCTTCGCCGACGCACCGATGATCGCCGCCACTTGTTCGCGGGCGTTTTCGACCGCCTCTTCGGCCTCCCAGCCGTAGAAGTGGTTGCGGGAATGGGGATTGCCGAATTTCTCGCCGAAAAACGGCAGCATCGCCTCGACCACGCGCGGGTCGGTCGGCGTGGTCGCCTGGTAATCCAGATAGACCGGCCGGCCCTTTCGCGGGCCCGTCCGGGATTTGTCGTTGCCGCTCATCTTCTCGACCCTCTCCTTGTCGTCACGCAGCCGCCGCGTCTTTGGCCCGCGCCCGGTCATGGACATCGGTCCATGCCGCGACGAACCGCCCGACATCGTCTTCGGTGGTGTTCCAGCCGAGGCTGACGCGTATTGCCGTCGCCGCCACCTCGGGCGCGACGCCCATCGCCGCCAGCACATGACTGGGTTCGATCTTGCCCGACGAACAGGCGGAGCCGGCGCTGACGCCGACGCCCGCCAGGTCGAGCGCGATGATCTGGTGTTCCGCCGTCACGCCCGGCATGGTCAGGCAACTGGTGTTGGCGAGCCTGGGTGCGCCGGCGCCGAAGACGCGAATGTCGGCGCGCTCGCCGAGGCGGGCCTCGATGCGGTCGCGCCAGCGAGCCAGCCGGGCGAAATCGCCGAGACCGCCGATGGCTTCGCGGGCCGCGGCGCCGAAACCGGCGATCCCCGGCACGTTCTCGGTGCCGGCGCGGCGGCCCCGCTCCTGCCCGCCGCCGCGGACGACGGCCGCCAGCGGCAGATCGTTGCCGAACACCAGTGCCCCGCTGCCCATGGCGCCGCCGATCTTGTGCGCCGACAGCGAAACCATGTCGACGCCGAGGGCCTTGATGTCGAGGGCCACTTTGCCGGCCGCCTGCACCGCGTCGCAGTGCACCAGCGCGCCGTGGCGCCTGGCGACGGCGGCGGCTTCCGCCACCGGCTGGAGGACGCCGGTCTCGTTGTTGGCCAGCATCACGGAGAGCAGCGCCGGCCGGTCGTCGTCGGCAAGCATGGCGTCGAGCGCGTCGAGGTCGACCATGCCGTCGCCGTCAACGGGGATTTTCTCGATCGCCGGCGTCGCCTTGAGAACCGAGGCGTGCTCGATCGCCGACGCGACGATGCGCGGCCGGCCGGTGCCGCAAAGCGCCAGGTTGTTGGCCTCGCTGCCGCCGCTGGTGAACACCACGCCGGCAGGCTCAGCTCCCGCCAGCACGGCGACGTCGTCGCGCGCGTCTTCGACCAGGCGCCGCACCGCACGGCCGAAGCGGTGCACCGACGAAGCGTTGCCGGTGAGCTCCAGCGCGCGCGCAATGGCCTGCTGCGCGGCGGCGCGCACCGCGGTGGTCGCGTTGTGATCCAAATAGACAGCGTGTTCCATGCCCATTCGCAGAGTTGACGTGGATGCCGTGGCGGATCGGCCTTACTGGGCCGCGACGATTGTGTTGCCCTGGTCGCGGCGGTAGACTTCGCCACTGGTGCCGAGCACCCGTTTTTCGACCACATCGGCCAGCGAGACGGAGTTCAGGTACAAGTAGATCTTGTTGCCGAGCTCTTCCCACAGGTCATGGGTCAGACATCGGGTCTTGTTGATCTTGCAGCCGGCCGGCGACCCGGGCGTGCAGCGCACCGCCTTGATCGGCTCATCGACCGCAAGAATGATGTCGGCAATCCGTGTCTCGCCGGCGGTACGGGCGAGTAGATACCCGCCGCCGGGTCCGCGGACGCTCTTGACCAGGCCGCCGCGGCGCAATTTCCCGAACAGCTGCTCCAGGTAGGAAAGGGAAATTTCCTGCCGCTCGGCGACGTCGGCGAGCGCGATCGGCCTGCCGTCGGAATTGGCCGCGATGTCCACCATCGCCATCACGGCGTACCGTCCTTTTGTGCTGAGCTTCACCGTTCATCCTCCTGTTGCTTGGGCCTTCCCGGTGAGATGAAAGGCGCCAGTTCCTATGATCGGACCGCCGTCCCGCGCGGCTCCTTCGTTTCAGTTTGGGCGGCCAGCCCGGATTACACGGCCTGGCGGTCCCGCTTCTCCGGTGCCGGTTGCGCGCCGGCGCCGGTCTTGGATTCGAGTTCCTCGAGCCGCTCCGCCAATGCCGCGACCTGGTGGCGCAGGCTCTCGATGGTCTGCAATACCGGATCGGGGCAGCCGTCGGCGGGCGTGCCGTAGGGCTGGAATTCCCGCGCCTTCCGCTTGTCGCGCGGCATCACCACCTGGGCCGGGATGCCGACCGCCGTCACCGACGGCGGCACGTCCTTGGTGACCACCGAGTTGGCGCCGACCCGGGCCCCTTCGCCGATGGTGATCGGCCCGAGGACGGCGGCGCCGGAGCCGATAATGGCGCCGTTCATGATCGTCGGGTGGCGCTTCACGCCCACTTGCGAGCCGGAATCGACCGCCGGCGCGATGCCGCCGAGCGTCACCGCATGATAGAGCGTGACGTCATCGCCGATGACCGAGGTCTCGCCGATGACGACGCCGGAGCCGTGGTCGATGACGAAACGGCGGCCGATCTGCGCCCCCGGATGGATCTCGATGGCGGTCAGGAATCTGCCGATGTGCGAAATGAACCGCGCCAGCAGGCGCAGCTTGTGCTTCCACAGCCAATGCGACAGCCGGTGAAACCAAAGCGCATGGAACCCCGGGTAGCACAGCACGATCTCGAGCGCGCTGCGCGCCGCCGGGTCACGCGCCTTGAAACTGTCGATATCTTCCCGGAACCTCTTGAAAATCATTGTGCCCACGTTATCTATGGTTATTAGGTAAGGCATTGATTTGGCTTTGCAGGATCGGCCTTGCCCGTGATAGAAACGCCGGTTCGGACAAGCCTCCAAAGCCGATCCTGAATATAAGATGCCTGACTAATGTGGTCAAGTAAGCAGGCTTCAACTGCGTTTAAGTCGCAATAATAAAGGGCTCATTACCCGACATAGTACCTCGGGTATAGCCCATAAAACCATTCAAAGGTTGGTCGAACCCACGATGCCCGACGTGATCTTCAATGGCCCGGAAGGACGCCTGGAGGGCCGTTACCATCACTCGAAAAAGCCGAATGCACCGGTCGCCCTGTTGCTGCACCCCCACCCGCAGTACGGCGGCACGATGAACAACAAGGTCGTCTACACCCTTTATCAGACCTTCGTGCGCCGCGGCTTTTCGACGTTGCGGTTCAATTTCCGGGGCGTCGGGCGCTCGCAGGGCCGGTTCGACAACGGCCAGGGGGAACTGAGCGACGCCGCCTCCGCGCTCGACTGGATGCAGGCCCACAACCCCAACACCACGGCGTGCTGGATCGCCGGGTTTTCGTTCGGCGCCTGGGTCGGCATGCAGCTGATGATGCGCCGGCCGGAAATCCGCGGCTTCATCTCGGTGGCGCCGCCGGCCAGCCTGCACGACTTCTCGTTCCTGGCTCCCTGCCCGGCGTCGGGCATGATCCTTCACGGCGACAAGGACGAGGTGATCCCGCAGGCGTCCGTCGACAAGCTGGCGCAAAAGCTTCAGAAGCAGAAGAACATCAAGATCGATTATCGCGTCATCGAGGGGTCCGATCATTTCTTCCAGGACCACATCGACGACCTCAACAAGCACGTCAACGACTACCTCGACAAGATGCTGACCAAGGCGGCCTGACGCGGCGCCGTCGTTTCACGGCCGGTGAAGGACGCCGCCGGTCGTCGGCCGCCTGACCCCGGTCGTCGATGGCAGGCTTAGCGGCAGGCCTTTCAGGGACCGCACGGCAAGGAAGCCGAACGCCTGCGCTTCGATCGCGTCGCCGCGCCACCCCACCAATTCCACCGGCTCCACCGGCGCCGGCAGCCGGCTTCTCATCGCCGCCATCAGCGACGGGTTGCGGCGGCCGCCGCCGCATACCAGCCATCGCGTCGGCGGTGCCGGCAGCAACTGCGCCGCCTTTTCCACGGCGGCGGCGGTGAACGCCGTCAACGTCGCCGCGCCGGCGGCCGGCGAAAGACCGGCGACCGCCGTCAATGAAAATTCGCCGCGATCGAGGGATTTCGGATAAGGCGCCGTGAAGTACGGATGGTCCAACAGCGCGGCCAAGGCGGTTTCGTCCACGGTACCGTCGCGGGCCAGGCGGCCGTGCTCGTCCATCGCCCCGCCGGTGCGGGCGCGCACCCAATCGTCGATCAACGCATTGCCGGGTCCGGTATCGAAGGCGACGACGCCGCCGTCGGGACTGATCCAGGTGACGTTGGCGACGCCGCCGATGTTGAGCACCGCCAGCGGCTTCTCGAGAGCGCGGGCGAGCGCCGCGTGGTAGAGCGGCGCCAGCGGGGCGCCCTGGCCGCCCTCGGCGACGTCGCGAGAACGAAAGTCGCCGACCACCGGAATGCCGGTCTCGCGGGCCAGCCATGCGGCGTCGCCGACCTGGCGGGTGATTCCCTGGTCGGGCTTGTGAAGGACGGTGTGGCCGTGGAAGCCGATAACATCGATGTCGCCGGCGGCGAAATTGCCTTCGGCCAGCAGACGGTCCACCGCGTCCCGGTGGCGGGCGGTCAGCTCGCGGGCGACCGCCGCGGCATCAGCGCTGCGCTCGGGGTCGCCGCCCAGAATCCTCCGCAACCGGCCGCCGAAGGCATCGTCGTACGGCACCGTCAGGAACGGCCCGAAGCCCGAGACGACATGGCCGTCGGTCCTGATGACGGCGGCATCGACGCCGTCCATGGAAGTGCCGCTCATCAGGCCGATGGCCGTCAGCACGTCTTTGGCTTCCACCATGGGGGTCCTTTTCCGGCCGCGGCGTCTTCAACGTCGGGATTGCGTGGACGATACCGATAGCATAAACCCTTGCCGATGGTGAGGGTGGGCAATCAATGACCGGCCACCGTTCGGACTTCATCGGCGCCGCGGTCGAGCGCGGCTTCGTCCATCAGTGCACCGATCTCGGGGGCCTGGACGCCGAGGCGGCCCGCGGGACGGTCACTGCCTACATCGGCTTCGATTGCACCGCCCCCAGCCTGCACGCCGGCAGCCTGGTTTCGATCATGCTGCTCAGGCTGCTGCAGCGAAGCGGGCACAAGCCCATCGTGCTGATGGGCGGCGGCACCACCAAGGTCGGCGATCCCTCGGGCAAGGACGACACCCGGAAACTTCTCAGCGACGCCGATATCCGGTCCAACATGGCCGGAATCAAGGACGTATTCGCCAAGTTCCTGAAATTCGGCGACGGGCCGATCGACGCCGTCATGGTCGACAACGCCGACTGGCTGGACGGCCTCGCCTATATTCCGTTCCTGCGCGATTACGGCCGGCATTTCTCGGTCAACCGGATGCTCGGGTTCGACAGCGTCAAGCTGCGGCTCGAGCGCGAGCATCCGTTGAGCTTCCTCGAATTCAACTACATGGTCCTGCAGGCCTATGATTTTCTCGAATTGGCGCGGCGCTACGGCTGCCGGCTGCAGATGGGCGGCTCCGACCAGTGGGGCAACATCGTCAGCGGCGTCGAGCTCGGCCGCCGCATCGACGGGCTGCAGTTGTTCGGCCTGACGACGCCGCTGCTGACCACGGCGTCCGGGGCGAAGATGGGAAAGACCGCGGAAGGCGCCGTGTGGCTCAACCAAGACATGCTGTCGGCCTATAACTATTGGCAATATTGGCGCAACACCGACGACGCCGACGTCGGCAAGTTCCTGCGCCTGTTCACCGAGCTGCCGATGGCCGAGATCGCGCGCCTGGAGGCGCTTTCGGGCGAGGACATCAACGACGCCAAGAAAACGCTGGCCGACCAGGCGACGGCGCTGTGTCACGGCAAGCAGGCGGCTGAGGAAGGCTCGAGCGGCGCGGCGCTGCCGACCCTCGAGGTGGCGCGGGCGGCGCTCAAGGCCGGTATCCCGGCGTTCGAGCTGTTCAGGAAGGCCGGCCTCGCGCAGTCCAACGCCGCGGCACGGCGGCTGATCAAGGGCGGCGGCGGGCGGTTGAACGACACCCCGATCTTGAGCGAGACCCAGATGATCACCGCCGACGACATCGGCGCCGGCGGCGCCATCAAGCTGTCGGCGGGAAAGAAGCGCCACGCCCTCGTCCGCGCCGTCTAACGGCGCGCCGCCGTCCGCAAACGCAAATCCTATTGAATGCCGGTGTCGCCCGGGCGGGAAGTGCCGAAATCCGCCTGGCCGAAAATGTCGAAGACGTTGCGGAAGATCCCTGGCGTCAGCGCCGACAGCGGATTGACGGTGACCTTCGGGTCGGTAGTGGGGCCGCTCATAGCGAAATTGGCGGCGAATACGCCGCCCCCCTTCTCGCCGCCGGTAAAGATGTCGCCGATGACAGGCAGCCGCCCGAGGGCGCTGTTGATGGCATACGCCGGGACCACGGTACCGTTGATGTC
>JACPJY010000126.1 GCA_016187325.1 Rhodospirillales bacterium
CCGGGCCTCGCCGTGGCGGCGGCGCCGGAGGAGAAGCTGGAGCTCAAGAGCCTCGACGGCACGGCACTGACGGCGCGGCTGTTCAAGCCGGAAGGGCGAGGCCCGTTCGCCGCCGTGGTCATGCTGCACGGTTGCGGCGGCATGGTGAACGCCGAGGATGTGCTCGGTTCGCGCCCGCGGGCGTGGGCGGACATCTTCACCGGCCTCGGATGGGTGGTCCTGATGCCCGATAGCTTCACGGCGCGCGGCCACGGCAGCCTGTGCAAGGTCAAAGACCGCCCGGTACTGCCGAACCGCGAGCGGCCCTACGACGCCTACGGCGCCCTCAAGTGGCTACAGGCGCAGCCGTACGTGAGGGCCGACAAGGTGGTGCTGGTCGGCTGGTCGAACGGCGCCATGACGCTGTTGTGGACGCTGAAGGACGACGCCAAGGCGCGACCCCAGGACCTGGCCCACGACTTCGTTGCCGGCGTCGGCTTCTATCCGGGCTGCATCTCGGTCCGCAAGACCGCCTACAAGCCCAAGGTGCCGATGCTGCTGCAGGTCGGGCTCGCCGACGGACGCTGCCGAAGCCGTGCCTGGCGCTGGTCGAGGAGGCGAACGGCCGCGGCGGCGCCAGGATGGAGATCGACGCCTACGAGGACGCGGTGCACGGCTTCGACAGTCCGGACTCGAAGCCGCGCACCATCACCACTCGCCACAGCGCCTACAAATCCGGCGAGAAGGAGGTGAGGGTCGGCACCAATCCGGAGGCGCGCAAGAAGGCCATCGAGCGGGTCACCGCGTATCTCAAGCGGGCGCTGGCGGAGTGAGCAGCTTGCCGGTACTTTACGAAAGGCGGAAAATGCGCTAAGTTGACGTTTACGTAAACGTTAAGTACTGCTTTTTCGAGATCAGCGCCCGGGCGGCGGCGCCCGGGCCGGTTGGAGACGCCGATGCCCGACGACGCCAAGACCGTCGCGCCCCGCCAGCCCCGGAAGACGCCCAAGAAGGCGAAGTCGAAGGCGGCGCGCGCCGCCAGCGCCAGGCCGCCGGTGCGCTTCGTCACCGCCGCCAGCCTGTTCGACGGCCACGACGCCGCCATCAACATCATGCGCCGCATCCTGCAGGGGCGGGGCGCTGAGGTCATCCACCTCGGCCACAACCGCTCGGTCGACGAGGTGGTGACGGCGGCGATCCAGGAGGACGTGCAGGGCATCGCCATCAGCTCCTACCAGGGCGGCCACGTCGAATACTTCAAGTACATGGTCGACCTGCTCAGGCAGCGCGGGCGCCCGGAGATCAAGGTGTTCGGCGGCGGCGGCGGCGTCATCGTCGCCGACGAGATCAAGGAGTTGGAAGCCTACGGCGTCGCCCGCATCTATTCGCCCGAGGACGGCCGCAAGATGGGCCTCGACGGCATGATCCGCGACATGATCGCCAAGGCCGAGGCCGGCCCGGCGCCGCCCGCTGACTTGCGCGGCCTCGGGAACGGCGATTGCGGCGCCCTCGCCAGGGCCATCACCGGCCTCGAACTGGGCCTCTTGACCGCGCCGCAGATCGCGGAAATCCGGGCGATCGCCGCCGGCCGCGCGACGGCCCCGGTGCTCGGCGTCACCGGAACCGGCGGCGCCGGCAAGTCGTCGCTGGTCGACGAGCTGATCCGCCGCTTCCGGCTGTACAGCGGCGAGCCGCGCATCGCCGTCATCGCCATCGACCCGTCGCGTCGCAAGACCGGCGGCGCGCTGCTCGGCGACCGCATCCGCATGAACGCCATCCAGGCCGCCAACATCTACATGCGCAGCCTGGCCACCCGCGAGGCGAGCTCGGAGATTCCTCCGCGGCTTCCCGACATCGTCACCGCCTGCCGGGCCGCCGGCTTCGACCTGGTGATCGTCGAGACGCCGGGCATCGGCCAGGGCGACGCCGCCATCGTCGAGTGCGTCGACGTGTCGCTGTACGTGATGACGCCCGAGTTCGGCGCTGCCAGCCAACTCGAGAAGATCGACATGCTCGACTTCGCCGACGTGGTGGCGATCAACAAGATGGACCGCCTCGGCGCCAAGGACGCGTTGCGCGACGTGCGCAAGCAGGTGCAGCGCAACCGCCACGCCTTCGGCAAATCGCCCGACGAGATGCCGGTCTACGGCACCATCGCCTCGAAGTTCAGCGACGTCGGCGTCACCGCTCTCTACCAGGAACTGCTCGGGCAGTTCGAAGCCAAGGGTTTCAAAGCCTTGAAGACCACTCTTAAGGCGGTGGGTGTGAAGGCATCGGAGCCCGGGAAAGCCATCGTGCCGCCGGAGCGCAACCGCTACCTGGCCGAGATCGCGGCGGCTGTCCGCGGCTACCACAAGACGGTGGCCGAGCAGTCGCGCATCGCCCGCGAGCGCCAGCAGCTGAAGGCGGCGAAAAGGATGCTACAAGAGGCGCGGAGGGCCGAAGGCCCGACAGGGACCGAAAGCAAAGACGCGGGCAACAAGGGCGACGACCTCGACCCCCTGATCGCGAAGCGCGAGGCGGCGCTGGATGCGCGCGCCGCGAAGCTCTTGGAGATCTGGCCGAAGGTCAAGGCAAGCCACGTCGGCGACGAATACGTGGTCAAGATCCGTGACCGCGAGGTGCGCACGGCGCTGAAGCGCAAGACCCTGTCCGGCACCATGATCCCGCGCGTCGCCTTGCCGGCGTTCGAGGACGAGGGCGAGGTTCTGAAGTGGCTGCTGAAGGAGAACCTGCCGGGTTCGTTCCCGTACACGGCCGGCGTGTTCGCCTTCAAGCGCGAAAGCGAGGACCCGACCCGCATGTTCGCGGGCGAGGGTGATCCGTTCGCCACCAACCGGCGCTTCAAGCTGCTGTCCAGGCATTCCGAGGCGAAACGGCTGTCGACCGCCTTCGATTCGGTGACCCTGTACGGGTTCGATCCGCACGAACGCCCGGACATCTACGGCAAGGTCGGCAATTCCGGGGTGTCGATCGCCACCCTCGACGACATGCAGGCGCTCTACGACGGTTTCGATCTCTGCAGCCCGTCGACGTCGGTCTCGATGACCATCAACGGCCCGGCGCCGACGATCCTGGCGATGTTCCTCAACACCGCCGTCGCCCAGCAGCTCGACAAGTTCGAGGCCGAGAACGACCGGCCGCCGACCGAGGAGGAGCAGGAGAAGATTTCCGAATGGGTGCTGGAGAACGTCCGCGGCACCGTGCAGGCGGATATCCTCAAGGAAGACCAGGGCCAGAACACCTGCATCTTCTCAACCGAGTTCGCGCTGAAGATGATGGCCGACATCCAGGAGTATTTCGTCCAGCACCGGGTCAGGAACTTCTATTCGGTGTCGATCTCCGGCTACCACATCGCCGAGGCCGGGGCGAACCCGATCTCGCAGCTGGCGTTCACGCTGGCCAACGGCTTCACCTTCGTCGAGGCCTACTTGAACCGCGGCATGCACATCGACGATTTCGCGCCGAATTTGTCGTTCTTCTTCTCCAGCGGCATGGACCCCGAATACACCGTCATGGGGCGGGTGGCGCGGCGCATCTGGGCCACCGCCATGCGCTTCAAGTACGGCGCCAACGAACGCTCGCAGAAGCTCAAGTACCACGCCCAGACCTCCGGCCGCTCTCTGCACGCCCAGGAGATGGACTTCAACGACATCCGCACCACCCTGCAGGCGCTGACCGCCGTCTACGACAACGCCAACAGCCTGCACACCAACGCCTTTGACGAGGCGTTCACCACGCCGACGCCGGAAAGCTTGCGTCGCGCCATGGCGATCCAGATGATCATCAACAAGGAGTGGGGGCTGGCCAACAACGAGAACCCGAACCAGGGCTCGTTCATCGTCGAGGAGCTGACTGACCTGGTGGAGGAGGCGGTGCTGCAGGAATTCGAGCGCCTGAGCGAGCGCGGCGGCGTTCTCGGCGCCATGGAGACCGGCTATCAGCGCGGCAAGATCCAGGAAGAGTCCCTCTACTACGAGACCCGCAAGCACGACGGCTCGCTGCCGATCGTCGGCGTCAACACGTTCCTCGATCCGGAAGGCGAGCGCGCCCCGGCGCCGCCCCGCCTCAGGCGCGCCACCGACGAGGAAAAGGAAAGCCAGATCAAGCGCTTGCGGGACTTCCAGCAACGCCACCGGCAGGCCCAGCCGGCGATGCTGAAGCGCCTGATCGAGGCCTCCACCCAGGGCGGCAACGTGTTCGCCCAG
>JACPJY010000283.1 GCA_016187325.1 Rhodospirillales bacterium
CCTTCGACAAGCTGAACAAGGATTTCCCCAACGCGCCGGTCGGCGTCAAGAACACCGTGAGCCGGGAAAAGCAGAAAAGCGGCTGTCCATGATGACGGGGCAGACGGTTCTTCCACCAGCCGCGACGCCGTCCCGGCCGTTGAGCGACGACGATTTTGCAACCCTGATGAGCGGCCTCGGCCCGTTCGAACGGCGGCCACATCTGGCGTGTGCCGTTTCCGGCGGCGCCGACAGTTTGGCACTGGCACTATTCGCCCAGCGCTGGGTCGAACGGAGCGGCGGCCAGGTGACGGCGCTCACCATCGATCACGGCCTGCGCCCGGAAGCCGCCGATGAGGCGCGACGGGTCGGCGATTGGCTGAAGCCGCTTGGCATCGCGCATCACATCCTCGTCTGGACGGCGGCGAAGCCCGCCACCGGCGTGCAACAGATTGGCTGAAGCCGCTTGGCATCGCGCATCACATCCTCGTCTGGACGGCGGCGAAGCCCGCCACCGGCGTGCAACAGGCGGCGCGCGCCGCCCGCTACGCGCTGCTTGGCCAGTGGTGCCGCGCCGCCGGCGTTCTGCATCTGCTGCTCGGCCATACCCGAGACGACCAGGCGGAGACGCTGCTGTTGCGGCTCGGCGCCGGCAGCGGCCCCGACGGCCTGGCAGCGATGGCGGCGGTGCGCGAGACGCCGGACGTGCGTCTGCTGCGGCCGCTGCTCGCCGTGTCCGGGGGATCGCTGCGCGCGGCGTTGACCGAACAAGGCCAGGCGGGGATCGATGATCCGTCCAACCGCGACGACCGCTTCGCTCGTGTCCGCGCGCGCCGAGCCATCGCTGAGGGCCGGCTGAGCACCGAGGCACTGGCGCGCGCTGCCAGCCGCTTCGGACGTGCGCGCGCCGCGCTGGAGGCATCGGCGTCGGCATTGCTGGCGGAAGCCGCGCGCGTCCATCCGGCGGGGTTCGCGCGACTCAGCTTGCCGCCGTTCGTGTCGGCCCCGGATGAGGTGTCGCTGAGGGCGCTGGCGCGGGTGATTGCGGCGATCGGCGGCCGCGCCCACCCGCCCCGGCTCGATCGCCTCGAACGGCTGCACCGCCAACTGCTCGGCGGCGCTGGCGAAGCCGGTTCCGCCACCCTCGGCGGCTGCCGCGTCGTTGCTAACCGGGGTGGGCTGCTGATCTGCCGCGAAAATCGCGGCATCCCGGCGCCGGTCACGGTACGGCCGGGTCTCAGCCTGATCTGGGACCGCCGTTTCGCCATCCGTTTCGCCGCCGCCGCTGGCGAGGCCGATAACCCGCGGCTCGCCGGCCTCGGCGCTGCCGGCTGGTCGGAAATCATCCGCCACCGCCCGGCGCTCAAGGGCGGGCCGCTGCCCGACCCGGTCCATTTGAGCCTGCCAGCGCTGATCGACGGGGCCGGCGTGGTGACTGTGCCGCACCTCGGTTACCGTCGCCCGGAGGGTGCCGGCGCCGGGGTGGCATTCGCGGAAATCCGCTTTTCCCCGCCAAATCCCTTGGCAGGCAACGGGTTTTTCTTGCCAAATCATCCGGACATACTATCTCTGTAGGTCAGGGGCGGGGCCTTACGCCGTCTGCAGGCGATCGCGCGCCGCCACCCAAGGAGGATTGTACCCTTGAATTTCAGTCGCAACATGGCGCTTTGGATCGTCATCGCGCTCCTGGTGTTCGCGTTGTTCAACCTGTTCCAGGGCACCTCGCAGCGCGGCAGCCAGACGACGCTCGCCTTCTCCGACTTCCTGGCAGCGGTGGAGTCGGGCGACATCCGCGACGTCACCATCCAGGGCCCCGGCATCACCGGCCATTACCGCGACGGCCGCAACTTCTCGACCTTCGCGCCCAACGATCCCAACCTGGTGCCGACGCTGACCAAGCACGGCGTGCGCATCAGTGCGCTGCCATACGACAACGACACGCCGACGCTGTTCTCGATCCTGATCTCGTGGTTCCCGATGCTGCTATTGATCGGCGTCTGGATCTTCTTCATGCGCCAGATGCAGTCCGGTGGCGGCAAAGCGATGGGCTTCGGCAAGTCGCGCGCGCGGCTGCTCACCGAACGCACCGGCCGTGTCACCTTCGAGGATGTCGCCGGCATCGACGAGGCCAAGCAGGAGCTCGAAGAGATCGTTGAGTTCCTGAAGGACCCGCACAAGTTCCAGCGCCTCGGCGGCAAGATCCCGAAGGGCTGCCTGCTGGTCGGCCCGCCGGGCACCGGCAAGACATTGCTCGCCCGCGCCATCGCCGGCGAGGCCAACGTGCCGTTCTTCACCATTTCCGGCTCCGACTTCGTCGAGATGTTCGTCGGCGTTGGCGCGTCGCGCGTACGCGACATGTTCGAACAGGGCAAGAAGAACGCGCCCTGCATCATCTTCATTGACGAGATCGATGCCGTCGGCCGTCACCGCGGCGCCGGGCTTGGCGGCGGCAACGACGAGCGCGAGCAAACGCTGAACCAGCTGCTGGTCGAGATGGACGGATTTGAATCCAACGAAGGCGTAATCCTAATCGCTGCCACCAACCGGCCCGACGTACTCGACCCGGCGTTGCTGCGCCCCGGCCGCTTCGACCGCCAGGTAGTGGTGCCGAACCCGGACATCCTCGGCCGCGAGAAAATCCTCAAGGTCCACATGCGCAAGGTACCGCTGGCGCCGGACGTGGATGCCCGGGTTATTGCCCGCGGCACGCCGGGGTTCTCGGGCGCCGATCTCGCCAACCTGGTCAACGAGGCGGCACTGCTGGCGGCCCGCGTCGGCAAGCGCGTCGTCACCATGGCCGAGTTCGAGGCCGCCAAGGACAAGGTGCTGATGGGCGCCGAGCGCCGTTCGATGGTGATGACCGAGGAAGAGAAGAAGCTCACCGCCTACCACGAAGCCGGGCATGCGTTGGTCGGCCTCAAGGTGCCGAAGCACGACCCGTTGCACAAGGTGACGATCATCCCGCGCGGCCGCGCGCTCGGCATCACCATG
>JACPJY010000127.1 GCA_016187325.1 Rhodospirillales bacterium
CGCCCGTTGCGCCTCGAACACGCGCACCGCGTTCTGGGCGACGCTCTGGTGGGCGAAGAAGTTCAATTCAAAACTCTTTCGCAGCACGGCGTCGGAAACGGCACCGATGCGGCCCTGCCAGGCGGCGCCGGCGTTGGAGACGACGATGTCGACGCCGCCGTAGGCCGCCGCCACCTTGTCGAAGGCGCGTTTTACGTCCGCCGGCCTGGTGACGTCGCAGGCCAGGCCAAGGCCGGCGATGGATTTCGCGACCCGTTCGGCGGCGGCGCCGTCCTTGTCGAGCACCGTCACCTCGGCGCCTTCCCTAGCGAACGCCTCGGCCGTCGCCTCGCCGATGCCGGAGCCGCCGCCGGTAACGACGGCGACTTTCCGCGCCAGCGGCTTTTCCGCGCTCTTCCCCAGCTTCGCCTGCTCCAGGGACCAGTATTCGATGTCGAAAATGTCGGCCTCGGGAATCACCCGGTAGCGGCCGATGCGCTCGGCGGCGGAAATCACCTCTACGTTGGCCTCGGCCACGTCGGCGGCGACCTTCGCCGCCTTCGAAGATGCTCCCAGCCCGAACAGCCCGAGCCCCGGCACCAGAATCACCCTCGGCAGCGGGTCGAGCTGGCGGCGCTTCGGCTTCTGGCGGCGGTTGTTGCGGGCGAAGTAGGCGTGGTAGTCGCGGATGTATTTATCGAGCGCCTTCGCCGCGCCTGCCGTGAACGAGTCGAGTTTACCCGCCTCGGGCGCGGGTACGATCAACGGCTTCTGCTTGGTGCGGATGACGTGGTCCGGGGTGGCGGTGCCCTGGCAGGCGTAGCGCTTGACCTCGCGGCCGGAGGCGAATGCCGCCGCCTGCCTGCCGCCGCGGAACTCGAAGATCAGGCCCTTGCCGCCGTCGCGGCAGAGCCCGCGCAGCACCGGCGCCACCTCGGCGACGCTTGCCAGCCGCCTCGGCAGCCGCGCCGCCGGGAAAACCGACTTGCGGCCTTTCGCCAGGCGCTTTTCCGCCCGCGTCACCATGGCGATCATGCGCGCATACGCCTCTTCGGCATCCTCGCCGAAGGTGAAGATGCCGTGCTTATGCAGTATCAACCCCTCGGCCTTCGGATCGGCGGCGTATACCCGCAACGCCTTCTTCGACAGCAGAAAGCCCGGCATGATGTAGGGCACGTGGCCCATGCGGTCGCCGAACACGTCCTTGCACAATCGCTCGCCGTCGGGCTGGTCGGTGAGCGCGAGCACCGCATTCGCATGAGTGTGGTCGATGAATTTCTGCGGCAGGAACGCATGCAGCAGCGTCTCCACCGACGGGTTCGGCGCGTTCGAATCCAAGAGGTTCGCCCGCTGGGCGTTGACCATGTCCTCGTCGGAAAGCGCCTTCAGCCGAGCCATCTCGCGCAGCGGCGCCAAGCGCACGGCGGGCAGGCCCGCGGGCTCGATATGGGCCATGTCCCAGCCCGAGCCCTTGACGCAAAGGACTTCGGTGGCGCGGCCCATGACGTCGGCCATCGTCGTCTTCACCGAGGTGTTGCCGCCGCCGTGCAGCACCAGCGCCGGTTCGCCGCCCAACAGCCTCGACGTGTAGACGCGGAGCGCCCGGTCGGCGTTGACGCCCGCCCGCCCGTAGCGGTGGACGAACGCCTTCGCCTCGGCGTCTTTCCACAGGTTCCTCATGGCAGGCAATCTAGAACGCCGGCACCGCCGCGCCCATCGAAAAATCTCAGCCGAAATCCTCCAGGTAGTCGCGGATGATCTGCTCCAGGCTTGCGTCGGCGGGCAGCCCGAGGGCGCGGGCGCGGGCGCGGGCGTCGTCCATGGCGAGCGGCCACGAGCCGACGATCGCCTCTACGCCCGCGTCCGGCGCGGGCCGTATGGCACCGAGGCGGATGCGCTGTTCCGCGGCGACCTTCTCCAGCGCCGCGATCATCTGCTCGACCGAATAGGCCCGGTTGGGCAGCGCCACGGCGCGGTCGCGGCCGAGCGCCGCGGCGTCCGCCTCCATCAGACGGATCAGCCCGGCCACCGCGTTGCGGGCGCCGAGCACCATGATCCGCGTCGAAGGCTTGACCGGCAGCGCGTAGTCGCGCCCGGCGAGCGGCTCGCGGAAGACGGCGCTGGCGAAGCCCGAGGCGGCGGCGTTGGCCGGCCCGGGGCGGACGATGACGGTGGGAAGCCGCGCCGAGCGGCCGTCGACGAAGCCTTTGCGCGCGTAGTCGTTGACCAGCAGCTCGCCGATCGCCTTGGTCATGCCGTAGGTGGTGGCCGGCGTCTCGCGGGTGGCATCCGAAACCGCGGCGGGGAGCGCGCCGCCGTAGACCGCCACCGAGGACGCGAACACCAGCCGCGGCCGCCGCGCGCCTTGTCTTGCTCTCAGCGCCTCCAGCACGTTGCGGGTGCCCTTCAGGTTGACTCTGAGCGCGCCGTCGAAGTCGCGCTCGGCGCCGGCGCTGACGACCGAGGCGAGGTGGAACACGGCAATTTCGTCGCGGTCGATCAACGCGCCCGCCTGGTCGCGGTCGGCGATGTCGCCGGCCAGCATCTTCGCCCACCCATCCAGCCCGGCCGGCTTTTTCTTTGGGATGGCGGCGTCGAACAGCACCATCTCGTCGATGTCTTCCGGCTTGCCGCCGGGCCCGGCAAGCGCGCCGCGCTTCAGGAGCTGCCGCGCCACGCCGAGGCCGAGGAAGCCGGCGCCGCCGGTGATGACGACCTTCATGCGCCTCTTCTCCTAATCCGCCGCCGGCAGCGCCGCGTCCAACAGCGCTTGGTTGGCGGCGGCGAACGGGTTGACGCAGCGCAGGCCCCCAAGCCGGAGCCCATCCTGGAAATCCTCGCTGAGCAGGATACGGCAGCCGGCCTCGCGCGCCGTCGCCCACAGCATGGCGTCCCAGAAGGGGAAGCGGTGTTTTCGATGCACGTTCATCGCGTCGGCGAGACATTCTTCACTCGCCGCATATACGGGAAAGACCGCGCGCCATCGATCGACCGTTCGGGCGGCGTCCTCGAGGGTCATCAGGCGTTTACGGGTGACGGCGTAGAAAAACTCGGCGAGGCTCTGCAAGCAAAGGACGCAATCCGCGCCCACCGCTCGTTGCACGAGCGCGGCGGCGGAATGGTGCCTGTCGCCGGCGCGGACATCGGCGGCGTAGACGAGGAGATTGGTATCGAAGGACAACCTCACCGGTCGTAAAGTTCCTCGCGCTTGATTCGGAGGCCGCCGAGGTCATACCCCTTGCGAAGCATTTTCATCAGCCGCTTGATGGCCGCCCGGCGCTTGGCGTCGATCTTCGGGCCGGCCACGGCCACCAGCTTCGCCACCGGCTTGCCGCGCCGCGTGATCACCACGTCCTCGCCTTCCGCCGCCGCCTTCAGCAGGCGGGAGAAATGCTGGTTGGCCTCGCGGGCGGATACAGTCTTCATGGCGGTTTCCACAAATGTAGTTACATCACTACAATAGCCGCGAAGACAGGTAGCGTCAAGGTGGCGCCGTCGCCATCGGCGGGCCCGGCCGCGCCCTGCCTTGTAAAAGCCCCCTGGACACGGGCCGTTCCCTTACTATAAAGTAAGGAAAATATATTTATGAAAGGATTTTTACATGCCTTCCACCCTGACCAGCAAGGGTCAGACCACCGTCCCGAAGCGGGTGCGCGAGCGCCTCGGCCTCAAGCCCGGCGACCGGCTGGAGTTCCTGGTCCAGGACGACGGCACGGCGCTGATGGTGCCAGCGACCTTGCACGTCGCCGACCTCGCCGGATGTCTGCCGCCGCCGAAGCGCCGGGCGAGCCTCGCCGACATGGACCGTGCCATCCGCCGGCGGGCGGCCCAGCGGTGAAGGGCCTCGACACCAACGTCCTGGTGCGGCTGCTGACCCAGGACGACAAGGTCCAGGGGCCGGCGGCGAACGCCTACGTACGCGGCGCCTGCAGCCGCGACTCGCCGTGCTTCGTCAATCGGGTGGTGCTGGCCGAGCTGGTGTGGGTTCTGGAGTCCGCCTACGGCTATCCGCCGCCTACGGTGGCCGACGCGATTGAGCGGATTCTCCGCACCGAGGAGTTCATGGTCGAGGACAACGACGTCGCTCGCTCGGCGCTCGTCGCCTATTGCCGCGCCAGCGCTGATTTCGCCGACGCGCTCATCGGCCGCGGCAACAAGGCACAGGGCTGCAACGCGACCGCGACATTCGACCGTAAGGCGGCGGCGCTCGAAGACTTCGAGCTGGTGGGCTGAACCCCGGCCGCGTCACGTCTTCTCCGGAAAAAGCTTGGCGAGGCCCGCCTTCGACGCCTTGCACACGCCCCGCTCGGTGATCAGGCCGCTGATCAGCCGCGCCGGGGTGACATCGAAGCCCGGGTTGCGGGCGGCGGCGCCTTCCGGCGTGACCTCGACCGCCACCACCTCGCCAGCCCGGGTGCGGCCGGTCATGCGGGTGACTTCTTCCGCGCCGCGCTCCTCGATCGGGATGTCGCGGCCGTCCGTGAGGCTCCAGTCGATGGAGGGGCCGGGCAGCGCGACGTAGAACGGCACCTTGTTGTCGCGCGCCGCCAGCGCCTTCAGATAGGTACCGATTTTGTTGGCAACGTCGCCCGATGCGGTGGTGCGGTCGGTGCCGGTGATGCAAAGCACGCCGTGCTCGATCAGCTCCCACGCGGTCAGCGCCGCGCCCTGGTTGCGCGGCCGCGTCTCGTCCACCCACACGTGGACCGGGATGCCGGCATCGAACGCCTTGTAGACGGGCGCCAGCGCGGTGCCCCAATCCACCGTCGCCAGCCAGCCGGCGTTGCAGTGGGTGAGCACGTTGACGCGGCCCCGCTTTTTCTTCTTTTGCCATGCCGCCTCGATGAGCTTGAGCCCGTGGTCGCCGATCGCCGAGCAGATGGCGACGTCGTCGTCGCAGATTTCGCCGGCGCGCTCATACGCCGTCCCGGCCCGCGCGTTGGGCGACAGCCCCTTGAGATGTGCCGTCACGTCGTCCACCGCCCAACGCAAATTCACCGCCGTCGGCCGCGTCACCTTCAGCGCCTTGGCGGCCGCCGAGAGGTTCCCATCCGAGGGATCGGCGTGCATGGCGAGCGCCATCCCGTAGGCCGCGGTCGCGCCGATCAGCGGCGCGCCCCGCACCCGCATGGTCTTGATAGCGTCCGCGGCATCGGCGAGGGTTTCGAGACGCAGCGTCGCGAACTCGAACGGCAGTCGCGTCTGGTCGATGATCTCGACAGCCCAGCCGTCGGCGGCCGGCCAGATGGTGCGATAGGGCTTGCCCCGGACCTTCATCGCCCCACCCGCCCGGGTAATTCAACCACAGAGACACAGAGGCACAGAGATGGCTTACCCGTCTTCAACGACCTCGGAGCCATGATCGAGCGATCAATATTTTTGTTCATTTTTATCTTCACTTCTCTCGCTTCTTCTCTGTGTCTCTGTGCCTCTGTGGTTCATCCCACCCGTCAGAGCCAGCGGCGGACGCGGGATTTGTAGGCGCGGTAGGCGTCGCCGAAGGCGTCCTCGAGCATCCGCTCTTCGACCGCGACGTAGCGGCGCTGGATGATCCACACGAACGCCGGCACCACGACCAGCGGCATCGCCGTACCCAACACCACGCCGATGCCGGCGAGCCCAACCACCATGCCGAGGTAGACGGGATTGCGGCTGATCGCGAACGGCCCGTCGGTGACCAGCGCGGTCGACGTCTCGAACGGCCGGATCGGCGTGCCGAGCCTGTCGAAGCGGAACTTGATGTGAAAGGCCAAGGCCACGGCGAGGCCGAACGGGACCCAGCCGACCTGATTCCAAGGCGCCGGCACCAGTTCCGGCCCCGGCGCCAGTTGATACAGCGCCCCCATGGCGACCAGGGTTCCCAAGAACACGAACGGCGGCAGGATGCGCTTGGCCTCGGCGGGCGGGACGTCGCCGGCCAGGGCGTCGCCGGGCACGGTCATCGCGCCTTTTCCTTTTTGCGCCCGAGCACGCGGCCGGCGACGGCGGCGAGCTTCCTTACCATCTTCGGGTCGCGGGCGTGGGGCGCGGTGATGACGGCGTTCTCGAGCGCGGTGTGGCAGCCGGCCGGGCACGGCCGCTTGCGGCCGGCGAGCTTCGGCGCCACCTCCCTGACCAGGGCGCGGCCGCGATCGGCGTTGGCGAGCAGCACGGAGATGATCGCCTCGACGCTGACGTGGTCGTGGTCCGGGTGCCAGCAGTCGTAGTCGGTGACCATGGCGACGGTGGCGTAGCAGATCTCGGCTTCGCGGGCGAGCTTGGCCTCCGGCATGTTGGTCATGCCGATGACGTCGCAACCCCATGAACGGTAAAGCTCGGACTCGGCGAGCGTCGAGAACTGCGGGCCTTCCATGGCGAGATAAACGCCGCCGCGCTGACACGGGATATCGAGGGTTCGCGCCGCCTCCTCGAGGACGTCGCCGAGGCGCGAGCACGTCGGATGGCCGAAGCCGACGTGGGCGACCAGGCCCGGCTCAAAGAAGCTCTTGTCGCGGGCGAAGGTGCGGTCGATGAACTGGTCGGCGATGACGAAGGTACCCGGGGCGAGCGTATCCTTCAGCGAGCCGCACGCGGAAACGGAGACGATCTCGGTGACGTCGAGTCGCTTCATGGCGTCGATGTTGGCGCGGTAGTTGACCTCGGACGGCGGGATGCGGTGGCCGCGGCCGTGGCGCGGCAGGAACACCATCTCGACGCCCCCGGCCTTTGTCTCCAAGGTACCGGTGAGCAGCGCGTCCGACGGCGGGCCGAAAGGCGACGCCACCTTGCGCCAGCGGGCGTCCTCCAGCCCCTCGATCTCGTAGATGCCGCTGCCGCCGATGACGCCGACGACCGGCGGAATCCCCGGTCGGGTGCGTGCCGGCTTCGGGCGCGGCGTTTTTTCTCGCGCCATGGATAGCTTGCCCGCGCCTCAGCTGACGAACTTGGCGAACATGTTCATCGTCCGCTTGCGCGCCGCGCGTGCCGCTTCCTCGTTGTAGTCGGCGCGGTGGTTGCAATTGAAGCCGTGGCCGGCGTCGTAGACGTAGACCGGCACCTCCGGGTGCGCCTCGATGATCTTCTCGACGTCAGACATCGGGATCGACTGGTCCTTGTTGCCGAAGTGCAGCATTACCGGGCATTTCGGCTTCTCGTCCTTGTGCGGGATGATCTGGCCGCCGTAGTAGCCGACGGCGGCGTTGACGTTGAACCGGCACGCGGCCACCCAAGCCAGCGAGCCGCCCCAGCAGTAGCCGACGACGCCGATCTTCAGGCCCTCGGTCTTGAAGGCGCCGATGGCGGCGGCGATGTCGAGCAGCACGTTGTCGAGGTTGCAGGCGGCGCGCACCTCGCGGCCCTTGGTGCGGCTCGCCTCGTCGTAGCCGATGTCGACGCCCTTCTCGACGCGGTCGAAGATGGCCGGCGCGATGGCGGCGTAGCCCTCGGCGGCGTAGCTGTCGGCGACCTCGCGGATGTGGGCGTTGACGCCGAAGATCTCCTGGATGACGACGATGCCGCCCTTCGGCTTGCCCTTCGGATCGGCGCGGTAGGCGGCGAATTTGTGGCCGTCGGACGCGGTCAACGCGATGGTCTTGCCCATTGGTCCCTCCCTGATCGTTTCCCGGGCGTCGATTTGGCGGCCAGGGTAGCCGGATTGCCGCCGCCGATAAAGTCTTTCGGGCGCCGCCATTGAAACGGTCCGCTGCCTCCGATAGCATCGCGGGATGCCGGCGCCACACGCGCCGGTTGCCGAGGGGAGCGGTCGAACCGTTGTCGCCGCGTCAAAGAAGCCGGTCCTGGCCGGTGTTTTTCCGCCTCTCAGCCGGCGCCACCGTCGTTGCCGCCGCCGTCGCCTGCGCGCCGGTCAGCAAATTGCCCGAGATCGACGAGGTGGCCGCCAAGAGGGAACGCGACATCCAGCAGGAACTGGCGTTCCGGCAATTCTACAACAACAGCCGACGCGTCCACGCCATCACCTACCCACTGCTGATGGCCGGCGCCGATCTGTGCGGCGAGCAAACCGCGCGCGGCATGGGGCTGTTCATCGCCAACAAGCACGGGTTCAAAAAGGACTATCACGCCGCTGCCGCAAAGGTAGGCCTGGGCGACCGTTTGGCGGTCGCTGGCGTCGCGCCGGGATCGGCAGGCGAGCGCGCCGGCGCCCGCGAAGGTGATGTGCTGCTTTCCATCAACGGCTGGCCAGTGCCGGAAGGCAAGGACGCCGGCGACAAGCTCAAGGAAAAGTTGGCCGAGATCGGCAAGGCAGAAGCGGACCCGGTGTTGACGGTCAGGCGCGGCGGCAAAATGGTGACGCTGAAACTCGAGACCGACGTCGTCTGTGGCTATGGTTACACCGCGACGGAAAACCCCATCGTCAACGCCAGCGCCGACGGCAAGGATTTGCGCATCGAAGCCGGCATGCTGCGTTTCCTGAGCGACGACGACGAGCTGGCCGCCATCATCGGCCACGAGATCGCCCATAACGTCATGGATCACATTCCGAAGAGCCAGGCCAACCAGGCGTTCGGCTCCGTCGTCGACATCCTGTTCGCCGGCTTCGGGGTCAATACCCAGGGCGCGTTCGGCAGGCTCGGCGGCGCCGCGTTCAGCCAGGAGTTCGAGGCCGAGGCCGATTACGTCGGTCTCTACATCGTCGCCCGCGCCAGCAGGAAGATTGACGGCGCTCCCTACGTGTGGCGCCGCATGGCGCTCGACAACCCGGCCGACATCAAGTCCAACCATGCCGCCACACACCCGGCGACGCCGCACCGGTTCCTAGCGCTGGAAAAGACGGTTGCCGAGATCAAGGCCAAGCGGGCGGCGGGCAAGTCGCTAGTGCCGGAAAAGCAGGACCCGGCGTCGTCGCCGGCCGCGCCCGCGCCACCGCCGCAATGAAATCCTAAGACGCCGCCGTTAGCGCGCCGGTTCTAGGTAGAGATACCCCAGTCCCGCGGCGACGCCGACGCCGCGCGCGCTCTCGATCGCCAGCGGCTGCAGGGTGAAGTGGTTGGAGCCGCCGCCGACCAGCGCCTGCACGCCGGCGCCGACGCCCGCCGAGGCGGACGCCCGGCCGCCCACGTACTTGCCGGCGAGCGGGTGCGAGCTGGCGACGTTGGCGGTCGCCCCGAACACGGTGAAGGCAATCGTTTCGGTCTTGTTCCAGTTGAGGTCGATGCCGAGGCCGATGCCGGTCTCGCCCTGGTAGCGGGCCGGCGTGCCGCCGATCACCGAGGTGAACTGGCAGCGCACGTTGACGGTCGAATGGATCAGCAGGTTGATGCCGGAGCCCGGCACCTGTTCGCAACGCAACACGCCGAGCTTGACGCCGGGGTCGGCGGCGAGCGCGGCGCTGGCAGCCGCTACGGCGAGCATCAGGGCTAGCGCCAAAGTCGTCTTACGCATGGGTAAACTGCCTCCGTCCGGGATGGGATGGGGAAATCGTTGCCGAAAGCCTAGCACACCGGCCCGCGCCCGCCAGCGGATTCTAATCCGCGCCGGAGGACCCTGCGCTTGGCCTACACGTTGAAACGGAACAGGATGACGTCGCCGTCTTTCACCTGGTAATCGCGGCCTTCCTGGCGCATGCGGCCGGCGTCCTTGGCCGCCTGCTCGCCGCCGAGCGCGACGAATTCCTTCCAGTCGATCGTCTCGGCGGCGATGAAGCCCCGCTCGAAGTCGCTGTGGATGACGCCGGCCGCCTCGGGCGCGCGGGCGCCCTTCCGCACGGTCCAGGCCCTGACTTCCTTCGGCCCGGCGGTGAAGAAGGTGATCAGGTCGAGGAGGCCATAGCCGGCGCGGATGACACGCGCGAGCCCGGTCTCGTGAAGGCCCAGATTTTCCAAAAACGCCTTTTTCTCGGCCGCGTCGGTCAGTTGGGCGATCTCGGCCTCGATCTTGGCCGAGACGACGACGGCGGCCGCGCCCTGGGACTCGGCGCGGGCGACGACCCGCTCGCTCCAGGCGTTGCCCGTCGCGGCGTCGGCCTCGTCGACGTTGCAGGCGTAGAGCACCGGCTTCGCGGTCAGCAACTGCAGCTTGCGGAACGGCTTTTCCTCGTCCTCGGCGAGCGCGATCGTACGCGCCGGTCGCCCGGCCCTGAGCGCCGCGAGCGCGCGCTCGACGATGGCGAGCTGCACCTTCGCATCTTTGGCGTCGTCGTCGTCGCCGCGCGTCCGCTTGGTCAACGGCGTGACACGCCGTTCCAGGCTTTCCAGGTCGGCCAGCATCAGCTCGGTCTCTACCGTCTCGGCGTCGCGCACCGGATCGACCGAGCTCTCGACGTGGGTGACGCCGGTGTCCTCGAAACAGCGCAGCACGTGGGCGATGGCGTCGACCTCGCGGATGTGGGACAGGAACTTGTTGCCGAGGCCCTCGCCGCGGCTCGCCCCTTTGACCAGGCCGGCGATGTCGACGAATTCCAGTTGCGTCGGCACCACCTTGGCCGGCTTGGCGACGGCGGCGATGCGGTCCAGCCTTTCGTCGGGGACCGCCACCCGGCCGAGGTTCGGCTCGATGGTGCAAAAAGGAAAATTGGCTGCGTCCGCCTGGGCGGTGGCGGTGAGTGCGTTGAACAAGGTCGACTTGCCGACATTGGGCAGGCCGACGATACCGCAGTTGAAGCCCATCGTGCCGCTAGGCCCCGCCTGGCTTGTCGGTGGCGGGTTTGTCGGCGGGCTTGTCGGTCTGTGTGTCGGCAGTCTTCGGCGCTTCCCGCTTCGGCTGGTGCGGCTTGACGTCGAGGGCGACCTTGCTCATGTAGGCCTGATCGTCGCCCTTGACCAACAGCGCCGCGTGCGCCGCAAGCGAGGCGATCAGCACCTGCAGCCATTCCGCGTCGGCCTTGGCGAACGGCCTCAGCACGTGGCCGGTGACCTTGTTGCGGTCGCCGGGGTGGCCGACGCCGAGGCGCACCCGGCGGTAGTCGGGACCGATGTGCTCGTGGACCGAACGTAGGCCGTTGTGGCCGGCGTGGCCGCCGCCGTGTTTCGCCCGCACCTTGCCAGCGATCAGGTCGATCTCGTCGTGGAAGACGACGACGTCGCCGGGCTCGAGCTTGTAGAACGCCCGCGCCGCTTCGACCGAGCGGCCGGAATCGTTCATGAACGTCTGCGGCTTGAGCGCGAGGACGCGGACGCCCGCGATCTCACCTTCGGCAGCCAAGCCTAAGAAGCGGCGGCGGAACGGCTGAAAGGAATGGCGGCGGACGATCTCGTCCACCGCCATGAAGCCGATGTTGTGCCGATGTTTGGCGTACTCGGGGCCTGGGTTTCCCAGTCCGACCAGCAGCAGCATGGGATGGCGCCCTCCGGCCGCCTGGGTGCGGCGCTACTTGTCGCCCCTGCCCTTGCCTTTGCCCTTGCCGCCGCGCGTCTCGGCGCCCGGAGCGGCGCCCGGTGCGCCTCGCGGCGCGGTACCCGGAGCGGCGCTAGGAGCGGTACCCGGCGCGGCACCCGGCGCGGGCGCGCCTTCGACCGGCACGCCCTCGGCGCCCGGAACGCCCTCGACGGGAACGCCCTCGGCGCCCGGAACCAGCGCGCCTTCGGCGGTGGCCGGGGCCTCCTCGACCTCGACCAGGATCGTCGGCGCGGTAATGGTGGCGACGGTGAAGTTGCGCTTGATGGTGAGCTGCACGTCGGGCGGCAGCTCCACCGATTCGATGTGCAGGCTGTTGCCGATGTCGAGCCCGGTCAGGTCGCACATGATGAATTCGGGGATGGCATCGGGCCGGCAGCGCATCTCGATGGTGTGGCGCACCACATTGAGCACGCCGCCGCGCTTCAGCCCCGGCGACTCGGCTTGGTTGCGGAAGCGGACCGGAACGCCGACGTTGACCCGGGTGTCGGGACCGAAGCGCATGAAATCGACGTGGATCGGCCGGTCGGTGATCGGGTCGAACTGCACCTCGCGGGCCAGCGTGCGGTGCTTCTTGCCGCCGACCTCGATCTCGAAGATGTGCGAATAGAAGCCAGGCTTGTTGAGCTGGTCCATCAGCGCCTTCGGCTCGACCGAGATCAGGACGGGCTCTTCCTTGGTGCCGTAGATGATGCCGGGGACGCGGCCGGCGCGGCGGGCCGCCCGCGCGGCGCCTTTGCCGGCGCTGGTGCGCGCCTCGGCGGCGAGTGCAAATTGGACCATCTTAGAAT
>JACPJY010000284.1 GCA_016187325.1 Rhodospirillales bacterium
AATGCCCGGTGGTCAAGGACGGCTTCGTCGCCATACCGACCCGCCCCGGCATCGGCATCGAACTGGTGCCCGACGCCGAGAAGATCCGCCCGCCGCTGGTGAAGCCGGTCAAGATGCGCCCGCACCGCGACGGCTTCATCGTCGATCAGTAAGAACTAACCACAGAGGCATAGAAACACAGAGACACAGAGAAGAAAAAGATTGCGGGGGATACCCCCGCACCCCCGATGGCAGGTGGGCAAAAGAAGATGCCAGATGCCCCGCGCGCGAAGCGCGCAACCATTCTTTCTTCTTCTCTGTGTCTCTGCGCCTCTGTGGTGAAAAAATGACCGGAGGTGTTTGATGAGCGAGGCGCCGGCGCGCGCCGACGTGCTGGTGATCGGCGGCGGCATCGTCGGCTCCAGCGTCGCCTACCACCTTCTGAAGGACGGCCGCAGCAGCGACGTGGTCGTGGTCGAGCCCGACCCCACCTACGCCCGCGCCTCGACGTCGTTCGCCAACGGCGGCATCCGCCAGTTGTTCAGCCTGCCCGAGAACATCCTGATGGGGCAGTTTGGCCTCGCCTTCTTCGCCGGCTTCGCCGAGACCATGGCCGTCGGCGGTGACAAGCCCGACATCGGCTTCAAGCGCGGCGGCTATCTGATGATCTCGGACGCCGGCGGCGAAGCGGCGATGACGGCCAACCATCGCGCCCAGGTGTCGCTCGGCGTCAACGCCGAGCTGCTCGACCGGACGGCGCTAAAATCCCGCTTCCCGTCGCTTCGCACCGACGACGTGGCGCTCGCCGTGCATTCCCCCGACGACGCCTGGATCGACCCGGCGGCGGCGCTGCAAGGCTTCCGCCGCAAGGCGCGGGCGCTCGGCGCGATCTACGTCAACGACCGGGTGGCGACATGGCTCGGCGACGGCGGGAAGGCGACCGCGGCGACGCTGGCCTCCGGCGCGACGATAGCCGCCGACGCGTTCGTGCTTGCCGCCGGCGCCTGGTCGGGCGAGGTCGCCGCCATGATCGGGCTCAAGCTCCCGGTCGAGCCGCTGTCGCGGGAAACCTATTATTGGCGCGCCGCCAATCGCGACATCGAGCCGTTGCCGTTCGTCAAGACCGAGCGGCATCTCGGCTTCCGCCCGGAAGGCGCCGGCTTCATCGGCGGCGCCCCCGACTGGTCCCGGCAGGACGGCTGGGACTTCGAGCTTTCGCCCGACCATTTCGAGAACAGCGTGTGGCCGCTGCTCGCCCATCGCGTGCCGGCGTTCGAGACACTGAAGCTCGAGCGCGCCTGGGCCGGCCACTACGAGCGCAACACCTTCGATCTGACGGCGATCGTCGGCGCCTGGACCGGCGGCTTGCCGAACGTCTACATTGCCACCGGGTTTTCCGGCCACGGCATCATGCACGCGCCGGCGGCCGGGCGGGCGATCGCCGAGCTGATCCTGGACGGCCGCTATTCGAGCCTCGATCTCGCCGCGTTCGGCTACGGGCGGATCGCCGACGGCCGGCCCTATCGCGAGCACGGCATCATCTGACGGGTGATCAAATCACAGAGGCACAGAGACACAGAGAAGGAAGAAAGAATGATTACGCGCGCTTCGCGCGCGTGGCGTTTGGCATTGTCTTTTGCCCCTGGTTTTAACCGCTCGGGGGTGCGGGGGTGTCCCCCGTAATACTTTATCTTCTCTCTGCCTCTGTGCCTCTATGGTGATACTTAAAACGTTGAGGACGGAAAGATCATGGCCAACGTGAAAGTCGACAAGCGCACCGTCGCGGGCGCAAGCATCGCCTTGATCACCGTCGAGCGGCCGGAGAAGCTGAACTCGCTGAATTCCGACATGATCGCCAAGCTGACCGCGGCGGCGGCCGGGTTGCTCAACGACCCGGAGCCGCGCGCCGTGGTGCTCACCGGCGCCGGCGAGCGCGCCTTCATCGGCGGCGCCGACGTGGCCGAGATGGCGGAACTCACCCCGCGCAACGCGGCGAAGTTCATCATGGTCCTGCACGGCGCCGCGGCGGCGCTCAGGGCGCTGCCGATCCCGGTGATCGCGCGCATCAGAGGTTTCTGCCTCGGCGGCGGCATGGAGATCGCGGCGGCGTGCGACATCCGCATCGCCGCCGACGATTCCACCTTCGGCATGCCGGAGGTGTCGCTGGGCCTGCCGTCGGTGATCGAGGCCGCCATCTTCCCGCGGCTGATCGGCGAGGGCCGCGCCAACTGGCTGCTGCTCACCGGCGACACGCTGGACGCCAAGAAGGCCTACGAGTGGGGGTTCCTGGAGGACGTGGTGCCAGCGGCCGGGCTGGATGTGGCAGTGGAGAAGATCCTCGCCGCCATCGTCCGCAACGGCTCGCAGGCGATACGCGCCCAGAAGGAGCTGATGCGGCGCTGGGACGCGCTGCCGCTCGACGAAGCGATCCTCTCCAGCATCCCCGACTTCGTCCACGCCTACAACGTCGGCGAGCCGCAGCGGATGATGAAGAAATTTTTGGAGAGGAAGAAAAAAAAGAAGCGCTGATTCCCAAGGATGTAAGCCAGGAGCGACAAATGGAACAACGCATCAGCCTGTTGACGATCGGTGTCGGCGACCTCGAAAAAAGTCGCAAATTCTACGAGCGGCTCGGATGGCGGCGCTCGGTCAAGGATGCCAAGGGCGTCGCCTTCTTCCAGGCGGGTGGCATCGTGCTGTCGCTCTATCCGCGGGCCGATCTCGCCAAGGACGCCCAGGTCGCGGCCAAGGGCAGTGGCTTCCCGGGTTTCGCCATCGCCTACAACGCCCGCACCAAGGACGAAGTCGACCGGGTGCTGGCCGAGGCCTCGGCGGCGGGCGCCACCATCCTGCGGTCGGGCGGCGATGCGTTCTGGGGCGGCTACTTCGGATTCTTCGCCGACCCGGACGGTTATCTGTGGGAAGTGGCGTGGAACCCGCATTTCCCGATCGACGCCGAAGGAATCGTCCGCCTGCCGGAATGAATGCGAACGGAGGAAACGATGAGCAACGACCTCGAAGGCGGCTGCCTGTGCGGCCGGGTGCGGTTCGAAATCTCCGGGCCGCCGCGGGTGGTCACCCACTGCCACTGTTCCACGTGCCGCAAGGCGGCGGGAGCGGCGTTCGTCACCCGATCCGGGCGCGGTCAAGCCCCAGGACCACATCTGGTGGCGATCGCACGTTTCCTGGGTGGTGCCCGGCGACGGCCTGCCGCGGCTCGACGCCGATCACTATCAGCACGGCTACCCGAAGGGCTAGGCCGCCTCCGTGGGCCGTATTATGATGATGGGCGACGCGCCCCATTGGAGCCCGCGACCCATGATGGCCCCCAAGCCGAAGTCCGGCCGCCTCACGTTCAAGAAGGACGACATCATCCTCAAGGAAGGCTCGGTCAGCGACGTCTGCTACCTGGTGGTCGACGGCAAGGTGGTGGTCAAGAAGGGGCTGCACGGCCAGTATCCGCGCACCGTCGCGACGCTCGGCAAGGGCAGCGTGTTCGGCGAGATGGCGCTGTTCGACGGCCACCCCCACATCGCCACCGTGATCGCCGTCGAGGACACCGAGGTGTCCACCATGTCACGCGACGAATTTCAGCGCCTGGTCGCCGGCATGGACCCGGTGATGAAGGGCATGGTCGGCATGTTGGTGACGCGCTTGCGCCAGACCATCGAAGAGCTGGTGCCGAAGGCCGGCGAGGTCAACTGGGCCGATTGGAAGAAGTGATCCAGCCGCTGTCGTAGGTTACTTCCTCTTCGCCCGCGGCTTGCCCTTGCCGGCGGCCCAGTTGGCGCGTATGTGCTTGAACATCTCGACCTGCTTCAGGCACTTCTCGGCCTCGGCCTTGGTGGCGTAGGAGCCCATGTTGCGGCCGCTCTCGGCGCGCACCACCCAGCGGCTTCCCTCTTTCACGATCATAGCAGCTCTCCTTGCGCGGCATAGGCGCCGCCATCGCCGACCATGATATGCCTGATCTCGAAGCCGTCCTTGTCCCGCATCAAGCCGGCGACGATTTGCCGGTGGCAATTGTTAGGATCGCGCTCGTAGCACATCAGGCAGGCGCCGCCGCCGCGCGCGATGTCGGCGGCCTTGGCAAGGTCGCTCTGGAACTCCGGCGTTTTCGTGTGCGCCGCGAAGATTGCCTCGAAGCCCTCACGGTCACGAGCCTTGGCGGCGGCGCGCCCCGATTTCGGCGTGCCGAGGCCCTTCAGGTGCACGTAGGCGATGCCGGCAGCCGCGAGCGTCTCCGTCAGCGCCTTCCTGGCGTACTCGCGGCGCCGCGACCACGCCACCTCGCGCACGTCGATCAGGGTCGTCACGCCGGCCACCTTCAGGGCGACGACGAAGTCGGCCAGCTTCGCCCGCTGGTAGCCGATGGTCATCAGCGCGGTCATGGCACCGTTTTAGACCTTCCCGGCCGCTGGCGCACGCCGTCGTAGCGCCGCCCGCCGGCCCGCTTGCCGGTCCCCTGGCCGGAACGCGCCCGACCGGCTATCATCCGTCCATGGCCGACATCGCTTCCATTCTCGCCGAAGCCGCCGGCCGCCAGCGGTCTTCCCGCGGCGCGCCGTCGCAAGCGCAGACGCCGACCAGTCAAGGCAACGCCGTAGCCGATCTGCGCCTTTCTTCGGACCGAACGGTGAAGGACACGGTGACGTTGTCGGACGGCGGCCAGAAGATCGTCAACCTGGCGCGCGGCAACGAGCTGGCGGCCGAATTCCGCAGCAAGCCGGTGGACGAAGGATTTTTCGCCGCGCTCGCCCGCGCCCGCGAGGACGTGCTGCGCATCGGCCGGCTGTTCTCCGAGACCATCAAGGCGGCGTTCCAGCAGGCCCGCAAGTAACTTCCCGGCGCGCGCAGCGCACAACAATCTTTTCTTCTCTGTGCCTTTGTATCTCTGTGGTTAGTCTTCAGTCTTTCGCCTTGATGTGCTCGGCGTAGGTTTGTGCGTCCGCCTTTTTCCAACCCAGCACGTCCGTCAGCACTTCCACCGTGTGCTCGCCGAGGGTCGGTGGGTGCATGGGTTCGCGCACCGGCGTGCCGGACAGCTTCAAGGGCGAGGCGACCAAGCGCGCGGTGCCGAGCGTCGGATGGGCGACCTCCTGGACCATGCCGCGGGCCGCGATCTCCGGCGACTCCAAGACCTCGTCGACGGTGCGGATGGCGCCCGCCGGCAGCCCGGCGCCGCGGAGCCGCTCAAGCCAGTGGTCGCGGCCCTTGGTGGCGAACACCGCCGTCAGCAGTGGTGCAAGGGCGGCGCGGTTCTCCACCCTCAGGCTGTTGGTGGCGAAGCGGGCGTCGTCGGGCAAGCGGTCCAGCCCGAGCACCCGGCAAAGGGTCTTGAACTGCCGGTTGTTGGCGACCGCCAACGCGATTGGCTGGTCGGCGGTCGCAAACGGCTCGTAGGGCGCCACCTGGCCGTGGGCGTTGCCGTAGCGCGGCGGGCGCTTGCCGCTCATCAGGTAGGCGGCGGCGACGTTGGCGAGCGCCGCCACCTGGCAGTCGAGCAACGCCAGGTCGATGGCTTGGCCGCGGCCAGTCTTCTCGCGCGCGAACAGCGCCGCCAGTACCGCCTGGGCGGCGTTGTTGCCGGTGATCAGGTCCGAAATGGCGACGCCGATCTTCATCGGCGGCCCGTCCGGCTCGCCGATGATCGACATCAGGCCGCTCTCGGCCTGGATCATGAAGTCGTAGCCGGCGCGGCCGGCGAGCGGGCTTTCCCGTCCGTAGCCGGAGATCGAGCAGGTGATCAGCTTGGGATTGGCGCGGCGCAAGTCGTCGAGGCCGAGATTAAACTTTTCCAGCGCGCCGATGCGGAAGTTCTCGATCAGCACGTCGGAACGCATCGCCAGCGCGCGGACGATCCCCTGCCCCTCTTCCGTCTTGAGGTCGACCAGCAGGCTGCGCTTGTTGCGGTTGGCGCTGAGATAATAGGCGCTTTCGCCGTTGTCGAACGGCGGGCCGAAGGCGCGGGTGTCGTCGCCGCCGTCCGGGTTTTCGACCTTGATCACGTCGGCGCCGAGATCGCCCAGGATCATCGCGCACCACGGGCCGGCGAGGATGCGCGACAGATCGAGGACGCGGGTGCCGTCCAATGCGGCGGATTTCGTGGCGGTCATGGGCTCAGCGCCGCTGGTCGAAGCGGCGGCCGACCAGGGCCGAGGCGATGTTGACCTTCTGGATGTCGATGGCGCCGCCGGCGATACCCCAGCCCCAGCCATCGCGCAGCATCCGCTCGACGGCGAATTCCTTGGAATAGCCGTAGGCGCCCATCACCTGCAGGGCGGCGCCGGCGACCTCGCGCACCATTTCGTTGGCGAAGCACTTGGCGAGGCTGGAATCGAGGATCGACGGCAGCCCCTGCTCGGCGTTGACGGCGGCGCGCCAAATGAGAAGTCGCGACGCCTCCAGCCGCATCGCCATCTCGGCCAGCTTGAGCTGCACCGCCTGGAAGTCGGCGAGCGGCTTGCCGAACTGCTTGCGTTCCTGCACGTAGGCGAGCGCGGTGTCGAAGGCGGCCTGGGCGACGCCCAAACACATGGTGGCGTTGCCGCAGCGCTCGAGGTCGAACGCCTCCATCAGTTTCTTGAAGCCGCCGGCCGGCACCACCAGGTTGTCGGCAGGCACGCGGACGGAGTCGAAGAAGATGTCGGCCGACGGGATGCCGCGGAAGCCCATCAGCTTCTCGCGCGCCCCGAAGCGGACGCCGGCGCGGTCCTTCTCGACATAGACCGCGCCGATGCCGCGGGCGCCGGGCGCCTCGGAGAGCCGGCAATAGACCACGTAGCCGTCGGCGTGGCCGCCGCCCGAACACCAGCGCTTCTGGCCGTCGACGACGATGGCGTCGCCGTCGACGCGACCGCGGGTCTTGAGGTCGGTCAGCGCCGAGCCGGCGTCGGGCTCCGACATGGCGACGGCGACGACGAGGTTGCCCTTGCACACCTCGGGGACGACGCGGCGGGCGAGCGGGGCCGCGGCGAAGTGCTCGACGGCGCGTACCGGGCCGACGCAGCTCTCGAAAATCGGAAAGGCGACCGCCGGCGACACCTTGGCGAACTCCTCGATCACCAACAGCGCCTCGAGGTTGCTTAAACCCAGGCCACCCAGTTCCTCGGCAACGTTGACGCCGAGGAAGCCCATCTCGGCGTAGCGTCGCACGTGGGCGCGGGAAAGCGGCTGATCTTTCTCCTCCAGCTCGCGGGCGACCGCGGCCATCTCGCGGGTGGCGAATTGGCGCGCCGTGTCGCGAAGCTGGCGCTGGTCAGCGGTCAACTGGAAATCCACTGGCCCGATCCTCCCTCGCCTTATTCTTCGCCTGTTTGCCCGCAGTCTAACCCGGCGCCCCCAATAGGCCAAAAGTACTGTGGCCAAAAAGGAAAGAGCCTCCCCTTGCGGGGAGGCTCCAAGCCGTCACCAGAACGGTGGGGGACCTAGGCCGACGTATTGACGGCGTTTCCGCGGAACGGGTTTTTGAACCCGCCCTCGTCGCCGTCCTTGTCGCCTTCGGCGTCTTTTTGGCCTAACCCTCCGTCCTGGGATGATTCCTGAGCCGTCCCGACTGGTTTGGTCTCCGGCCGGGCAACCGATTGCTCTTTTGGATCGCCTTCCTCAAGCAGCACTTTTTTGACGTTCTCGCGCACGTGCTCGAGCGTCTGGCTCGTCTGTTCGACGATCTGCCGGGTGACTGTGAGGGGAGAGGCGGCCAAGATCGGGTCCGTGGCCATGGTACATCTCCTTTCTGGAAAAGTAGGCCTTTCTGGTAACCCTTAAGGATCGCACGAAGCGCCCACACTTGCAAGCCGGCGTTCGTCACAACGGTTCCCGCCAGCGTCGCCGTTAACGAAGGAAACGCCTGGATTCCGGGCCTAACGGAAGGCGACGGTGGCCTTGGCGCGGTCGACCTTGGCGGCCGGCCAGGCGGCGGGCGGCGTCGGGGCCGCGTGGGCAGCACATACCGTGCCGTCGCCGACCTTGTCGATGACCACGCGCCCAGCCTTGTTCTCGACCACGATCTGACGGCCGTCCAGCAGCGCCACCTCGAACACGCCATCGAGCTTGCCGCCCCAGAACGTGGTGCCGCGGATGCCGATGGTGGCGGTCTCGGTCTCGACCGTGAAGCGGGCGGCGGCGGTCTTCATCATCTCGCCCGACACCGCGCTGAACGCGCCTTCCAGAAGCCGCATGGTGGCGAACGGCTCGGCGCCCTTGGGCACGTAGTCGATGACCACGAACACGGTGCGCTCGCCGAGCGTCATCACCGCGTCGTCGAGCATCTTCATCTCCAGCCGCGACGCCTTGCCGGTGGAGATGACGTCGCCGCGCAGCACCTTGGCGCCCTCCTTCAACGGTCGCGGCACCGCGTCCTGCATCGCCACCGCCGAGCCCTGCAGGCGGACGATGGTGCCGGCGACGTCGTCGTCGGTGGCAGCGGACGCGGGTGCGGGAGCGATCAACAGCAGGCTGAACAACGCCGATGCCAGCCAATGCGGGATGACAATTTTCATGGCGCGGTATCTCCTCCGGGGGCGCGAACGAAAACAGGGGGCAATATATCTCGCCGCGGCCCCTGACTATGATAGTCCGCAAGGGCCGGCTGTGACAGCCGTCACAGTGGCGGACGGTGGTGGGAGGAAAGAGGCCAAAGCCGTTCAATTCCCGGCGGCGCCTGCGGCCGCCTTACGCAATTGTGACGTGCCCGAACACGCGGGCCGCGAAATCCGGGTAGGTCTTGGCGATCTCGGCAGCGATTTTGGTGCGCAGCAGCGCAAGCCGATCGGCATCCGGCGGCGGCGTCTCCGGCACGTCTTCGGGGACGTCGAAATCGAAGCCGGTGTTGTCGCGCACCTCCTCGACCGTGTGGCCGGGGTGCACGGATTCGAGCCGGAATCGCTTCGTCGCGGCGTCGAACGCCATCAAGCACAGCCCGGTGACCAGCGCCGTCGGACCGCCCGGGCGGCGCACTTCGGGCGGGCTGGTGCCCGGCGCGCTGACGAAGTCGACTTTCTTCACCAGCACCCGGCGCGAGTGTTCGGGCGCGAACAGGATCACCTTCGGCACCACGAAGTACATCAAGGCCGAGCCGAAGGAGCCGGGAAACCGTTTGCGCGGCCTCGGGTAGCCGCCGGCGCCGACGAGGTTGATGTTCGCGCCGCCATCGATCTGCGCGCCGCCAAGGAAGAACACGTCGATGCGCCCCTGGCCGGCGCAGTCGAACAGCTCGCGCCCACCGTCGGTGAACGGGTTGTTGGCGTCGCCGTGAATGATGGAGACCCGCGGCCGGCCGCCGCCGAGTTCGCGGGCGAGCAGCGCCGCACACCCCGGTATCGGCGACAGCGCGCCGACGGCGACGTGGCCGGCGCCCCCCAGCAGCCGGGCGATGGTGGCGATCAGGAACTCCTCCGGCGAATGACGGGCGGCGTTCATGACGTTCGTTTCGTTCATGACGCGGCGCGGGCGGGTTGACCCAGCACCTCGCGCGCGAGGTAGCGTTTGAAGCCCTCGGCGGTGGCCGCCTCCTTGGCGTAGGCCCGGATGTGGGCAAGGTCGCGCTCGTAGTAGCCGGCGAGTCCCAGCGGCTTGGCGCCGCCCTCGGCTTTCGCGACCGCCGTCACGTACAGCGACGCCAGCGTGCCAGCCGCTGTGGCGTCGTCGGCGAGGAAGTCCTCGTCCTCGACGGTCTCGACCGTGACCAGGGTCGATTTCGCCGCGTGGGCCATGGTCATCAGCTCGCGCCGCCGCCCGATCCAGACGTTGCCGTGGACGTCCGCGCGCGGGCTGTGGAACATCACCACGTCGGGGCGGATCGCCGGCAACAGCACGATTGGCCCGCCGCCGCGCCCGAGGGGATCGTCCACTACCTTCCAGTCATCGCGGTGCGAAACTAGGTCGGAGCCGACGAGCCCGCCGAGCGGCATGAACGGCACGCCTTTTTCCGCCGCCTGCAGCGCCGTGTGGATGGCGGGACAGGTTGAATCGCGCATCTTGATGGCGCCGCTTTCGACGGCGTCGCTGAAGCGCGGCGCCGGGCCGGCCTCGCCGAGGCTGACGGCGGCGGCTTCCAGGGTGCCGACGCAGCCGGCGCCGATCAGCATGTCGGCGGCAAGCCCGCTGATCGGCACCGCCAGCAGGTGCAGGCCCTTGACGCGGCGCCGGATCAGCGCCCGCACCGCCGCCATCGGCACCCAGCTGTAGTCGGGTGCCAGCGCCAGCAAGGCGCCGTCAGGCACCCGCGCCGCGAGTTGGTCGAGGTCCTCGAGCGACGTCATGCGGACATGATAAGCCGCCCGGGCGTCAGCCGCCCGCAAAATTTCTAAGTATCAGCGGTCAGGCCAGCGTCAGCTGCCGAGGTCCTTGCGCCGCCAGTAGGTGTCGTTGATGCTTTCCAGCAGCAGGTCGCGCCGGTATCGCAGGCAGCCGCGGAATCCCTCGAAGCCGCGGTGTTCGTCGTAGAACTGGCAGGTATCGATGATGTGCTCCACCCGGGCGATGCCGGCCGCGGTCGCGTCGCCGCTGGCGGCGATGATGTCGTGCCACATCGCCTGCCGCTCCTCCTGGGTCGCCGCCGGCGTGACCAACAGCGCGTTGGCGAAGCGGTTGGCGGCGCGGACGGCGGAGATGGTATCCCGCGCGTTGTTGACGACGCGATGGGCGGTCATGCGCAACGGCCCGGTGACCGTGGCGATCTCGTCGGCTGTCAGCGGACTGGTGTCGCCGGGAATCGCTTCCGGGATCAGCGACGCCAGCGGCGCGATCTCGACGGCCGCCCGCGTCGCGCCGAGTTGCCGGATCGCCGCCTCGGAAATCGTCGCCACCGTCGACAGGTAATTGTGCGGCACCACGAACCGCAGGACGTCGGCGCCGCCGACCCGCTTCGTGGTTCCGTCGGCAAGGGTGAGCACGAGGACGACGCCGTCCGGTGTCGCCGGCGTATAGGCGGTGCCGGGCCGCGGTATTTCCCGGTTCTTTTGCAGGCACATGGTGCTGAATTCGGCCCGGCAGACGCCGCCGGAACACGCCAGCGGCGTCGGCTCGGGCGTCTCGAGGAGCGCCAGGATCTGCGGCGCGGCAAAGGCGCCGGAAACACTCGTCACGGTCGCGACGACAACCAGCGAAAAGACGTGAAGCACGCGGTGCATGAAGGCCTCCTGACCCGGATGGCGCGCACGAAGCGGCGTCGGACAATCGGCAAGCGCGGCTGTTCGGCCGTTCGGTCGCCGCCTTCAAAGTGTCACAGGATCGAGGCGGCGGTCAACGATTCAAACACGCACCGCGGGTTGCCGCCGCGGGCGCCGTCGGATTCGCCTACGCATCGTCCCCGGATTTTTTGGCCAGCCCCTTGGCGCCGCGGGTGTCGGTTTTGTCGAGCTTGGTGCCGCGCAGATCGGCGTCAGTGAAGTCCGCATCCGTCAACGTGGCGCCGGTGAGATCGGCATCGCGCAGGTCGGCTTCCCGGAAATCGGCCCCCGCCATGTCTATGTTCTTCATTACCGCGCCATTTAGCATCGCGCCCCGCAGCTTGGCGTTCTCCAGGTTGGCCCGCCAGGCGGCGCCGCCGGTGCGGAGCGAGATGGTGACCTCGCTCAGCACCGCCCCC
>JACPJY010000315.1 GCA_016187325.1 Rhodospirillales bacterium
AGCAGAAGCCGCGCCGCGTCGAGCTGCATCTTCATGTCGGCGAACTTCCACTGGATGCCCTGGAAGTCGGCGAGCGTGCGGCCGAACTGCTTGCGCGTCAGCGCGTGCGCCTTGGCGGTGTCGAAGGCGAACTGGCCGAGCGCCAGCGAACGCGCGGCGTTGCCGATGCGTTCGACGTTGAAGCCGGCGATCTGCTTCTTGAAGCCGCCCTCGCGCAGCAAAACGTTCTCGGGCCCGACGTAGATGTCGTCGAAGAACAGCGGCATCCACGAATCGCCCGACATGAACGGCGTCTGCTTGCCCGCCGAGAAGCCCTTGGACGCGCGTTCGATCAGCACCGAGCCGATGCCCTCGACGCCCTTGCCGAAGCGCACGTAGGCGAGGAACCAGTCGGCCTCCGGGCCGTGCGAGGTGAATACCTTGGAACCGTTGACGCGGTAGCCTTCGCCATCCGGAGTCGCCGTGGTCTTGAGCTCGGTCACCGCCGAGCCGGCGTCGGGCTCGGTCATGGCCACCGCGATCAGCGATTCGCCGGCGAGTAGCGGCTTCAGGATGCGCTCTTTCTGCTCGGCGGTGCCGAACTCGGCCAGCACCCGGATCGGCCCGAAGCTGCCGAACTGCACCACGTCGGCGCTGCGCGGGCAGACGCCGGCTACCGCCTCGATGGCGATCACCGCGTCCATCAGGGTGCCGCCCTGGCCGCCGTCCTTCTCGGCAATGGTGATGCCGAGGAGGCCGTTCTTGGCCATCAGCCTGGCGACGTCCCACGGATACGTCCCGGCGTGCGCGCGGGCCAGCGCGTCCTTGGCCAGCGCGCGCTGGGCGAAGCCGGTCACCGACTCGCGAAACAGCCGCTGGTCCTCGCTGAAGGTGAAATCCATGCCGTCCTCCCGGGCGTTGCTTGCTCGGCGCGCCTTTGGCTCAGACATTGGCGCAAAACGCCCGGCAAAAAAAGCCCGGGGATGCCCTATGGACGCTGCTGGCCAAGCAAAAACCCCGAAACCATGGCGGCTTCGGGGCCTCGAAAAAATGGGGGGCCTGCGGGGACTCGAACCCCGGACCCGCTGATTAAGAGTCAGCTGCTCTACCACCTGAGCTACAGGCCCATCGCGAAGGGGGGCGGTATATCAGAGCATCCCGGCTTTGTCGAATCGCCGCTCGTCCGATCAGTCGTCGGCGGCGGCGCCGCGGCGGCCGATCGGCAGATCGCGGTGCACCCACACGCCCATCAACAGCCCGAAGCCGAACAGCAGCGTCAACATCGCCGTTCCGCCGTAGGAGATCAGCGGCAACGGTACGCCGACCACCGGGATCACACCCATCACCATCGCCATGTTGATGAACACGTAGAGGAAGAAGGTGACGGTGACGCCCATGCCCAACAGGCGGCCGAAGTGCGAGCGGGCGCTGAGCGAAATGGCGACGCCGTAGATCAGCATCACCGCGTAGAGCCCGAGCAGCGCCAGGCTGCCGATGAGGCCGAATTCCTCGGCCAGCATGGTGAAAATGAAGTCGGTCTGCATCTCGGGCAGGAAGCTCAGGTGCCCCTGGGTGCCCTCCATGAAGCCGCGGCCCGAAAGCCCACCGGAGCCGAAGGCGATCTTCGACTGGATGATGTGGTAGCCGGCGCCGAGCGGGTCGCTCTCCGGGTCGAGGAAGGTGAGCACCCGGCGCCGCTGGTAGTCGTGCAGCCTTTGCCAGGCGATCGGCGCCGCCAGCAGCGCCAGCACGCCGAGAAGGGCGAACTTCCACAGCCGCACGCCGGCCAGGAACATGATCGCCGCGCCGGCGATCACCAGCATCAGAGCCGTGCCGAGGCCGGGCTGGCGCAGCACCAGCACCGTCGGCGCCGCCACCAGCAGCAGCGGCATCGCGAGGAAGGTGGGGCGGCGGATGTCCTCGAGGCTGCCGCCGTGGAAATAGCGCGCCAAGGCGAGCACGATCGCGATCTTCATCATCTCCGACGGCTGGATGGTGATGAACCCGAGATCGAGCCAGCGGCGCGCTCCCATGCCCATGTAGCCGCCGATCTCGACGGCGCCGAGCAGCAACAGCACCGCCAGGTAGATGGTGTAGGCGTAGCGCAACCAGATGCGGATGTCGATGACGGCGACGCCGATCATCACCGCCAGCCCGGCGACGAAGCGCACGCCGTGACGAAGCGCCCACGGCTCGATGCGGCCATCGGCGGCGGAATACTGCATGGCGAAGCCGACGCCCGCAGTCGCCACCAGCAGCAGCACGAACAGCCAGTGGATCTGCCACAGCTTCTCGCGGATGGTCAATTGCCCGCGGCTGAGGGCGAGGTCCATCATCGCGTCACCCCTTGCCGCGGCCGAAACGGCCGTCGCTTTCGGCCTGCTGCGCTGGCGCCGGCATCTCACGGGGCAGGATGCCGGACTGCGCCGAGTCGCGGGCCTGCGCCTCCAGCAGGATATCGCGGGCGATCGGCGCGGCCACCGAGGCGCCGCCGCCGCCGTGCTCGACGACCACCGCCACCGTGTAGCGCGGCGCCGCCGTCGGCGCGAAGCCGACGAACATCGCGTGGTCGCGCTCCTCCCAGCGCAGCTGCTTTTGCTTTCTCAACCCCTGCTCGCGTTCCGCCTTGGTGATGCGGCGCACCTGCACGGTGCCGGTCTTACCGCCCATCTCGAAGCCCTTCTGCTTAATGCGGGCCCGATACGCGGTGCCGTGCGGATCGTTGACGACGGCCTCCAGTGCGCTGGTCACCAGCGCGAGGTGCGGCGGCGTAAGCCCGAGGCTGTCGAACGCCGGCGCATGCGGCAGGGCGGCGCCGGCGGCCGGCTTGGGCCGCGTCAGCCGCGGCGTCACCGCGTGGCCGCCGTTGACCAGCCTTGCCGTCATCACCGCCATCTGTAGCGGCGTCGCCAGCAGGTAGCCCTGGCCGATGCCGGTGACCAGGGTCTCGCCTTGGTGCCACGGCGCGTCCATCACCTTGCGTTTCCATTTGCGGGTAGGCACCAGGCCCGGCTGCTCGCCCGGCAGGTCGACGCCGAGGGCTTGGCCGAACCCGAACCGTTGCGCCATGGCGGCGATGCGGTCGATGCCGGCGCGCCGGGCGACCTCGTAGAAATAGACGTCGCACGATTCGACGACACCCTTGAAGGCGTCCACGGAACCGTGCCCGCCCTTCTTCCAGCAATGGAAGACCGCGTCGCCGAACTTCAGCTCGCCGGTGCAGAACACCCGCGTCTGCGGGGTGATGGCGCCCCGCTCGAGGGCCGCCAGCAGCACCATCATCTTGAAGGTCGAGCCGGGCGGGAAGTTGCCGCCGATCGCCTTGTTGATCAGCGGCGCTTTGGGATCGCTCGACAGCGCCCGCCATTCGTCGGCGCTGAGGCCCTTGTTGAAGGCGTTGGGATCGAAGCTCGGCGTCGAGGCCAGCGCCAGGATGTCGCCATTGTGAACGTCCATCACCACCGCCGCGCCGCTTTCGTCGCCGAGCCGGCGGCTGACCATCTTCTGCAGCTCGAGATCGACGGTTAGCGCCACCTCGGCGCCGGGCTGGCCTTCCTGGCGGCTGAGCTCTCGGATGACGCGGCCGAAGGCGTTGACTTCGACCTG
>JACPJY010000316.1 GCA_016187325.1 Rhodospirillales bacterium
AGTACCGTGTCGCTGGTCGAGGTGTCGGAGTCGACGGTGATGCAGTTGAACGACTTGTCCACCGCCTCCGACAGCAGCGCCTGCAGCGCCTTCGCCGGCACCGCCGCGTCGGTGAACGCGAATGCCAGCATGGTCGCCATGTCCGGAGCGATCATGCCGGAGCCCTTGGCGATGCCGTTCAGCGTCACCTCGACGCCGCCGATCCTAGCCTTGCGGGTCGCGCCCTTGGGGAAGGTGTCGGTGGTCATGATTGCCTTCGCCGCCGCGTCCCATGCCATCGGCGACAACTGCTGGCGAAGGCCGGGCAAGGCGCCGATGATCTTCTCGTAAGGCAGCGGCTGGCCGATGACGCCGGTCGAGGCGACGAAGACGCGGCTCGGCCGGCAAGCGAGCTGGTCGGCCGCCGCCTCGACAGTGCGTTCCACCGCCTGCTTGCCGGCCGGGCCGGTGTAGGTATTGGCGTTGCCGGAGTTGACGATCAGTCCCCGCGCCGCGCCGCCGCGCGCCGCCTTCTTCGACCACTTGACCGGCGCCGACGCCGCCAGCGAACGCGTGAACGTGCCGGCGACCGTGGTCCCGGCCTCGAGCTCGACCAGCAGCACGTCGCTGCGCACCGTCTTCGCGATGCCGCACGAGGCACTCGCCAGCGTCACGCCCTCGATGACGGGCATGCGGGGAAACGACTCAGGCGCCAGCGGCGAGGGGGAAGTCCGGTTCGGTTTCGCGTTCATGGTCGGGATCCGCGGTTGAGGCCGCGTTGCGTATGGGCGGGCCAACGGCGCATCACGGATTGCGCCGGCCGCTCCGCCGGCGACGGCCGGAAAAATTCGGCTACGGTTTCGACTTCTTCTCCGGCTCCTTCGTCGGCGAGTCTTCCTTGAGCGGCGAGCCGTCGGCGTTGAACATCGAGATCTTCGCCTTTTCCCTGAGGCCGGTAATATAGGCAGCGCCGACTTCCCGCGACAGGTCGTTGCGAAGGCCATCTTCGACCTCCTCGAATTTCGGCACCTCGCCGGCGCGACGGTTCTCGACCTTGATGACATGCCAGCCGAACTGTGTCTTTACCGGCTTTTGCGTGTACTCGCCGGTCTTCAGCGCGAACGCCGCGGTCTCGAACTCCGGCACCATCTGGCCCTTGGTGAAGAAGCCGAGGTCGCCGCCTTCCGGCGCCGACGGCCCGGTCGAGCGCGTCTTGGCGAGCGCGGCAAAATCGCCGCCCTTGCCGAGCTCGGCGATGACCGCGGTCGCGTCCTCCTCGGTCTTGAGCAGGATGTGGCGTGCTTGAATCTGCTCGACGCTGTTCAATTCCTTGGCGATCTGCGCGTAGCGAGCGCGCACCGCCGCGTCGGTGACACCCTTGTCGACGGTCCGCGTCAACATGATTCGCTGCAGCACCTGTTCTTCGAGGCGCGTCATCTGTTCCTTGAACTCTTTCGATTTCTCGACCTTCTGGGCGCGGGCGTCAGCGGCGGCCAGCTTGGTGTCGATGATGCTTTCCAGCAACCCCGGGAAGATGGTTTCGAACGGAATCTGCTGATACTGCGCCGGCAAAAGCTTGTGCGCGTCCCGGACCTGCGACAGGTGGATCTTGGCGCCGTTGACGGTGGCGACCACCGGATCATCGGCGGCCGACGCCGCCGGAACGCCGGCAAAGACCAGGAGAGCCAGCGCCAGCGCCGGCACGAACCGAGAAACCATGGGCGATATTCCTTTCAACGCCGGTGCAGGGGCCTCGCCGAGAGGCTGCCCGGGGCCGCCGCGAACCGGCGGCGCGTCATCCGCCGGCGCCAATAACGCGCATAAAGCATATCCCTCCGGCGAGGACAAGAGCGGTACCCTCCATTTGGTTTCTCGACCGGCCGTCAACCCGCTGTCGACCGGGCGGCGGCTCGGGCGGCGGCTGCCGTCTGGCCCCTGAGTCCGGTTGGCTCTAGGATAGGCGGCGATGCAATCCATCGGCGCCGCTCACCGCACCCGTTGGCGTGCCCTGCCGGCCCGGGCGGCGGCGGTGACGGCGATGCTGATGGCCGGGGCAGCGCTGGCCGCCGAGGCCAAGGCGCCGTTCAAGCCCGATGCCAGCACGCCTTCCAACAAGACCATCATCGAGCACTTCGACATCATCGCCTTCGGCAACGAATACACCGGCCGGCGCTATGACGCCGTGCGCAAGTGGCGCGCGCCGATCATCGCCCGCATCGATGGCCCGGTGCCCGACTACTTCGAGGCCTTCGTCAACCAGCACCTGGACGATCTGCAAAAGATCACCGGCCATCCGGCGGCGCTTGCCTACTCGCCGAGAATTTTGCGCGAGAAGCGAGTGCCGAAAGGCCTGACGTCGAAGAGCTTCAACATGTTCCTGCTCTACTATCCGATCGACCAATTGATGGCGGTGGCGCAAAAGCAGCTCGGGAACCGGATGGACGACTCGCTCAAGCGGCTCAGCGCCGGCGCCTCCACCTGCGAGGCGACGCTGTTCACCAAGGACAACGAGATCCGTTCGGCGGTCGTCCTGTTTCCCGCCGAACGCCCGAAAAACCACATGCGCGCCTGCGTGGTCGAGGAGTTGACCCAGATCCTGGGGCTGCCCAACGACTCGCCCTCGGTGTCGCCGTCGATTTTCAACGACAAGAGTCCGATCAATGAACTCACCGATCACGACCGGCTGATGCTGAGGGTACTCTACGATCCGCGAATCACCATCGGCATGGCGCGCGACCGGGCGTTGATCGTCGGCCGCAAGGTGCTCGACGAAATCCGCCCCGAGTGAGTCGCCGCCGATGCCTTGCGGGCGCGCGGATTTGCGGGCGCCCGCATTGACAGGCCGGGTTCGGGACTCTATCTCTTTGGCGGGTTTTGGCCGGCCCGAAGGCCGCCGCCGCGTTCCGCCGGCCCGCCGCCCGCGGGTTTTTCTCATCCGGCTCTTTGGGTGCTAGTGAATGTTCGAAGCCATCGCCAAGCGCATCTTTGGCTCCGCCAACGAACGCTTCCTTCGCGGCCTCGGCAAGACCGTCACCGCCATCAACGCCCTCGAGCCCTCCATCGAGGCGCTCAGCGACCAGGACCTGGCGGCACGCACGCTGTGGCTGAAGAAGCGCCTTGCCGACGGCGAATCTCTCGACGATCTGCTGGTCGACTCGTTCGCTACCGTCCGCGAGGCCGCGAAGCGCACTCTCGGCCAGCGCCCCTTCGACGTTCAACTCCTCGGCGGCATCGTGCTGCACCGGGGCATGATCTCGGAGATGAAGACCGGCGAAGGCAAGACGCTGGTCGCCACCATGCCGGTCTATCTCAATGCCATGATGGGAGAAGGCGTGCACGTGGTCACCGTCAACGATTATTTGGCCCAGCGCGACGCTGACTGGATGGGCGCCATCTACAAGCTGCTCGGACTCACCGTCGGCGTCATCAAGCACGGCCTCGACGACGACGAGCGGCGCGCCGCCTACGCCTGCGACGTCACCTACGGCACCAACAACGAGCTCGGCTTCGATTACCTTCGTGACAACATGAAGTTCCGGCTCGAGGACATGGTGCAACGGCCGTTCCGCTACGCCATCGTCGACGAGGTCGACTCGATCCTAATCGACGAGGCGCGCACGCCGTTGATCATCTCCGGCCCGACTGAGGACGTTTCCGATCTCTACAACGTCATCAACAAGCTGATCCCGAGGCTCGCGCCCGAGGACTACGAGAAGGAAGAGAAACAGCGCGCGGTGACGTTGACCGAGGCGGGCACCGAGAAGGTCGAGCAAATGATGCGCGAGGCCGGGGTCTTGAAGGAGGGCAGCCTCTACGACCTGCCGAACGTGGCGCTGGTCCACCACATCAACCAGGCGCTGCGCGCCCACAAGCTGTTTTCCCGCGACACCGACTACATCGTCAAGGACAACCGGGTCATCATCATCGATGAATTCACCGGCCGCATGCAGGAAGGCCGGCGCTATTCGGAAGGCCTGCACCAGGCGCTCGAGGCCAAGGAGGGCGTCAAGGTCGAGACCGAGAACCAGACGCTCGCCTCGATCACGTTCCAGAACTATTTCCGGCTGTACCCCAAACTCGCTGGCATGACCGGCACGGCGATGACGGAAGCCGGCGAGTTCTCGGAAATCTACGGCCTCGAGGTCATTGAGATCCCGACCAACCTGCCGTGCATTCGCGACGACATGGACGACGAGGTCTACCGCACGGCGGCCGAGAAGTCTGACGCCATCATCAAGCTAATCAGCGAATGTCGCGAGCGCAAGCAGCCGGTTCTGGTCGGCACCGTCTCGATCGAGAAATCCGAGCATCTGTCCGCGCTGCTCAAGAAGAAGAAGATCCCGCACAACGTGCTGAACGCCCGCTACCACGAGCAAGAAGCCTACATCATCGCCCAGGCCGGGGTGCCGGGCGGCGTCACCATTGCCACTAACATGGCCGGCCGCGGCACCGACATCCAGCTTGGCGGCAACGTCGACATGCGCCTCGCCCAGGAGATCAACGACCCGAAGGATTCGGAAGCCCACCGAAAGGCGGCGCAGGACATCCGCGCCGAGGTCGAGGCCAATAAGAAGATCGTCATCGATGCCGGCGGTTGCTTCGTGATCGGCACAGAGCGCCACGAGAGCCGCCGCATCGACAACCAGTTGCGTGGCCGCTGCGGGCGCCAGGGCGACCCCGGCGCGTCGAAGTTCTTCCTGTCGCTCGAGGACGACCTGATGCGCATCTTCGGCTCGCAACGCATCGATGGAATGTTGAAGAAGTTAGGCCTCCAGGAGGGCGAGGCGATCGTCCATCCGTGGGTCAACAAGGCGCTTGAGAAAGCGCAGCAGAAGGTCGAGGCGCGCAACTTCGAGATCCGCAAGAACCTGCTGAAGTTCGACGACGTGATGAACGATCAGCGCAAGGTGATCTACGAGCAGCGCAAGGAGTTGATGGCGACCGAAGACGTTTCCGAGGACATCACCGAGATGCGCCGTCAGGTCATCGACGACCTGGTCTCCCGCTGCATTCCGGAGAACGCCTATCCGGAGCAGTGGGACACCGCCGTCCTGCACGCGGAGGTGTTGCGGGTTTTCGCTCTCGACCTGCCGGTCGCCGAGTGGGCGCGCGAGGAAGGAATCGCCGATGCCGAGATTCGCGAGCGCCTGGTCCAGGCCGCCGACCGCAAGGCGGCGGAGAAAGTCGCCAACTACGGCCCCGATGTGATGCGCAGCGTCGAGAAGAGCCTGCTTCTGCAGCTCCTCGACCAGTTGTGGAAGGAGCACCTATTGACCCTCGACCACCTGCGCCAGGGCATCGGGCTCCGGGCGTATGCGCAGCGCGATCCGCTCAACGAATACAAGCGCGAGGCGTTCAACCTGTTCGAAGTCATGCTGACCAACCTGCGCGAGCGGGTGACCCAGGTGATGGCGCACGTCGAGCTGGAAATGGCCGCCGCCGTGGACGACGCGATCTTCCGGCGTTCCGAGCAGGAAATGGTGGAAAGCCGCCGCGACCCGGCGTTCGACTCCGGGCCGACATACGGCGACGCCGGCGGCGGCGACGGCGGAGTGGCAGTGCTGACCCCGGTCACCACCCGCCAGGCCGCGGCTACGCTTGATCCGAACAATCCCGCCACCTGGGGCCGGGTATCTCGCAATGCGCCCTGCCCGTGCGGCTCGGGGCGCAAGTACAAGCACTGCCACGGCAAGGTGGGATAGGCTCGCGCGCTCTCCCGGCCTCTATCTTTCGACTTATTTTTTCGCCGCCGGCCGCAACACGGCAATGACGTTCGCCGTCCACACCGTCGGTGCCGTCGCCAACATCCGCGCCAGCAGCCAATGCAAGCAATCCTCGGCGAAGCGCCGGAACGGGCTGCCGCGCCGTTGCGGCAGGAACGCCGCCGCTTCGTAGCCGGCTGCCAGCGCCAGTTGCTCAAGGCTGCCGGGGGTATAGGCTGTCTTGTGGGTGAGGTCGGAAAACTGGTAGATGCCGCCCCATGGCGAGCTCATGTTGGGCACCCGCACGACCACCAGGCCGTCTGACGCGAGCACGCCCTTAATCTTCTCCAGAAGCCGCACGCCGTCGACAGCAGAAAAATGCTCGAGCACGTCGAGCATGACAACACGGTCGAACGGCCTGACCCCGTCGCCGCGCGCCAGGAATTGCCACGCATCGCCGACGTGGACGCGGTCTTTCAATGCCGGCTCCATGACGGCGACCGCGTCGCGGTCGCGCTCGACGCCTTCGAACCGCTTCACTCCCTTGCGCTTCAGGTAGGCCAGGAACTCGCCGGTGCCGGAGCCGATTTCGAGCACCGAGGTCTCCGGCGTGCAGCCGGCAGGCGCCCAGAACTCGCGGTCGTACCAGCGCACATGTTTCGCCTTCACCACCGGCGTTTGGTAGCGCTTGTAGGCGGCGTACGATTTGCAGAACTCGTCGGGCGATTCGACGGTCATGGTCGGGGCTTCTCGATTGCTCAACGTTCCGCACCCTAGCCGAACCGCCGGCGGATGGGAATAACCGGTTGCCCGAGAGTGGTGCGCGGCGGTTTTCCTGCGCCAATCGCCGGTATATGATTCGGCGCCCGCTGGAAACTGTCGATCCCGCGTCATTTTAGGACCACCCGCTCGTGAACAAACCGTCGTCTAACCAGTCCCGAATCATCCGGGCCTGCCGCATCGTCGCCGTCAACCTAGGGCTGTTGCTAGCCGGCGCTCTCGTTGCCGAACTCATCTTCGGAAGCTGGGTGATCGGCGAGAATTACGGCACCCTGGTGATCCCCAAGAATTTCACCCGCGTCTTCGACGTCGATTCGCTCTATGGCGGCGGCCGAATTCTTTACAAGCGCGACGAGCACGGGCTCCGGGGCCGGTACCGCTCGCCTTCCGAGATCGACATCCTTACCATCGGCGGCAGCACCACAAACGAGATATTCATCGACGAGGACAGCACCTGGTCAGCCATCATCGCCCGCGAGTTCAAGGCCACCGGGCGCCCGGTCACCGTCGTCAACGCCGGCGTCGACGGGCAATCGACGGTAGGTAATATCAAAAATTTCGAACTGTGGTTTCCGATGATTCCCGGACTCAAAGCCCGTTACGTGCTAGCGCTGCTCGGCGTCAACGACGCGGCGGTGATCAAGAGCAGCGACGAGTATTTCGCCGGGCCGTTCCAGAAATTGAAGCAGGACCGGATGGTCGACCTGCTACGACCGAGCAAACAATACCTGATCAACAATTCGGCGCTTTATGCCCTTTTCCGAAACGTCCGAGGCATGATCCGGGCGCGCGACGCCAAGCTGGTACACAGCACCAAAAGTTACGACGGTTCCGAATGGCGCGCGCCGGCGGCGCCCCCGAACATCGAGCGCAAGGAGCGCGAGCTGAAGAATGGACTCGATCAATACGAGCAGCGTCTGCGCGAACTGGCGCGGCGCATTCGCGCCTTCGGCGCTGAGCCGATCTACGTCACCCAGCATCGGCCGAGCTATCGAATTTGCGACGGCCGCGTGCTCGGTCGAGTCGCTGACGACGGCAGGGTCGATCTATCGGAATTCGAGACGCTGATGGCGGTCAACCGCCGCACCATGGCAGTTTGCCGCGACGTCAAGGCGATCTGCATCGACCTGGCGGCGGAGCTGTTCTTCACCGACGGTGACCATTACGACCAGTTGCACACCTCACCGAAGGGCTCGGAAAAAATGGGCAAGTACCTGTTCGGGAAACTCCGTTCCCTGTTCATCATGTGACGACGACGGCACCTGAAGGTCAGGCGACGTTTTCCAGGAACCAGGCGTAGGTTTTCCTGAGCCCGTCCTCGAGACCGGTAGTCGCTTTCCAGCCGAGCCTGCCGAGCCGCGTCGAATCCAAAAGCTTCTTCGGCATGCCGTCTGGCTTCGAGGCATCGAACGTCGGCGCGCCCTGGAAGCCGACGACGCGGGCGATCGCTTCGGCCAACTCGCGGATGGTCAACACCTGGCCCGGCCCGATGTTGATCGGTAGTTCGTCGGAGTAGCGCTCCATCAGGAACACCAACGCATCGGCGGCGTCGTCCACGTACAGGAACTCGCGCACCGGGTTGCCGCTGCCCCACACCTCGAACGTTGCCTTGCCATCGGCCTTCGCGGCGTGCGCCTTGCTGAGCAGCGCCGCCGCCACATGCGAGGATTCCAAATCGAAATTGTCGCCCGGGCCGAACAGATTGATCGGTTGCGCCGAGATGAAATCGCAGCCGTACTGGCGGCGATAGGCCTGGGCCAGCTTGACGCCGGCGATCTTGGCCACCGCGTACCATTGGTTGGTGGGCTCCAAGGGCCCGGTGAGCAGGCAATCCTCGTTGATCGGCTGTGGCGCCTCGCGGGGGTAGACACAGGCCGAGCCCATGAACAGCAGCTTTTCGACGCCGGTCTTCCGCGCCGTGTCGATGACGTTGGCCTCGATCGCCAAGTTGTCGTAAATGAACTCCGCCGGCCGGGTATCGTTGGCGAGGATGCCGCCGACGGTGGCAGCGATCAGGAATACGGCCTGCGGCCGGTTGGCCGCCATCCACGCCTCGACGTCCGATTGCCGGCGCAGGTCGACCTCCTCGCTGGTGGTGGTCAACAGCGTGCAACTTTCCGACTGCAGCCGCCGGACGACGGCCGCGCCGACCATGCCGCGGTAGCCATTGACCCACACCCGCTTGCCGTGCAGCGAATAGACCGGTTTGGCGGCCTTGGCCATGATGCTATTCCCCGCTATCGCCGACCCCTAGCTCAGCCCCTTGCCGCCGATCGCCAGGAACTTCTCGCGCCGCCGCGCTTTCAGGGTGTCACCGTCGAGCCCGGAAAGCCCGGCGAGCGCGTTGGCGACGGCGTCGCCGACAGTCGCGATCGCGGCGCGCTTGTCGCGGTGGGCGCCGCCCAGCGGCTCGGCGATGATCTTGTCGATGATGCCGAGCTCAAACAAGTGCTTGGCGGTCAGCTTCAGCGCCTCGGCGGCCTCCTCGGCCTTGTCGCCGTCGCGCCACAGGATCGAGGCGCAACCCTCGGGCGAGATCACCGAATAGATGGCGTGCTCCTGCATCAGCACCGTGTTGGCGACGGCGAGTGCCATGGCGCCGCCCGAGCCGCCTTCGCCGATGATGACGCTGACCAGCGGAACCGTGAGCGCGACGCAGGTCTCGATCGAGCGCGCGATGGCTTCGGCCTGGCCGCGCGCCTCGGCGTCGACGCCGGGATAGGCGCCGGGCGTATCGATCAGCGTGATCAGCGGCAGCCCGAAGCGGTCGGCGAGGCGCATCAGCCGCTGCGCCTTGCGGTAGCCCTCGGGACGGGCCATGCCGAAGCTGCGCTTCAGCCGGCCTTCGGTGTCGGCGCCTTTCTCATGGCCGATGACCACCACCGAGGCGCCGCCGAAACGCCCGAGCCCGCCGACGATGGCGCGGTCATCGGCGAACTGGCGGTCGCCGGCGAGCGGCGTGAAATCCTCGATCAGGCCGGCGATGTAGTCCATCGCATGCGGGCGGTCGTGATGCCTGGCGACCAGGGTCTTCTGCCACGGTGTCAGCTTGGCATAGATCTGGACCAGGAGCTTGTCCAGCCTCGATTGCAGCTTCGCCACCTCGCCAGCAACGTCGACGCCGGTCGAGCCGCTGACGTGCCTGAGCTCCTCGATCTTGCCTTCGAGTTCCGCGATCGGCTTCTCGAATTCCAGGTAGGTGTGCATGGCGGTTCTCTAGCATACGCTGTTGGTCCTTGGCGACGCCATACTCCGGCGCGGCCGCGAGCCTAAGCCTTCGCGCGGCGGCAGCGAGGCGACAAAAAAGGCGGCGGAGCATACTGCCCGCCGCCTTCGTTCTCCGGGTCCGCCCCGGGGCTACTTGGCGCCCTTGATCTGCTCGGCTTTCTCGACCAGCACCTGCGCCTGCTTGATCGAGGCGATGTCGATCAGCCGGCCGTCGAGGGCGACCGCGCCCTTGCCTTCCTTCTGCGCTTTTTCCATCGCCTCGAGGATGCGTTTCGCTTTGGTCACCTCTTCCTTGCTCGGGCTGAACAGCTCGTTGGCGAGCGTGATCTGGCTGGGATGGATCGCCCACTTGCCCTCGCAGCCGAGAGTGGCGGCGCGCTTCGCCTGGGCGGTGTAGCCGTCCGGGTCCGAGAAGTCGCCGAAGGGGCCGTCGATCGGCCTGAGCCCGTGGGCGCGCGCGGCGACCACCGTCTGCGCGATCGGGTAATGCCACATGTCGCCCCAATGCACCTCGCGCTTGCCCTTTTTGTCGGCATCGGTAAGCACGTGATAGTCCTTGTTGGGGCCGCCGATCACCGTGGTCCGCGCCTTCGTCGAGGCGGCGTAGTCGGCGACGCCGAAGTGCAGGCTCTCGTTGCGCTTCGATGCGCCGGCGATCTCCATGATGTTGGCCATGCCGAGCGCGGTTTCGATGATGATCTCGAAGCCGATGCGCTTCTTCAGCTTCTTCGCGGCCTCGACCTGGGTGACCAGCATGTCGACGGCGTAGATGTCGGCGGCGGTGCCGGCCTTCGGGATCATGATCATGTCGAGGTGGTTGCCCGCCTTCTCGAGCACGTCGACGACGTCGCGATACATATAATGTGTGTCGAGTCCGTTGATGCGCAGCGACAGTGTCCGGCCGCCCCAGTCAAGGTCGTTTAGCGCCTCGATGATATTCTTGCGGGCTTGCGCCTTGTCGTCCGGCGCCACGGCGTCCTCGAGGTCGAGGAAGATGACGTCGGCGGTGCTTTTGGTGGCCTTTTCGAGAAAGGTCGTGTTCGACCCGGGTACCGCGAGTTCCGAGCGGTTGAGGCGCGCCGGGCATTGTTCGACGATGGTGAAACTCATAGGCAGGCTCCTTGGGCTCGATTTTGAATCGCTACGTCAACCACATCCGGGTATCGTTGGATTCTCCCCGTTTGCGGGCCGGTCGTTGCCGGCCGATGCGATTTCGCAAGTGCGAACATGCGGCAGATGCGGCGATTGCGCAAGCCCGGTTGTTTGGTTTTCCGCCCGTTGGTGCGTTATTGGGTGGGGCGATTCCGGCGAGCGATATGCTAAAACGCCGGCAGCCGGCGGCGCCGGTTTTCCGGCAGGGAGGATCCTAATCTTGGCGAACAAACCCGTGATCCTGGTCACCCGCAAGCTGCCGAGTGCGGTCGAGACCCGCCTCAGACGCGACTACGACGCCCGGCTCAACCCCGACGACCGCTTGTATTCGGAGCACCAGTTGATCGAGCGCGCCCAGGGCGCGCGGGCGATCCTGCCCTGCCATACCGAGCACTTCTCGGCCGACGTCATCCGGCGCCTGCCCGCCGAGGTGAAGATCATCGCCAACTTCTCCGTCGGCTTCGACCACGTCGACATCGAGGCCGCCAAGAAGAAAGGCATCGTCGTCACCAACACCCCGGACGTGCTGTCGGACGCCACCGCCGAGCTGACCATGATGCTGATGATCGGCGCCGCCCGGCGCGCCGGCGAAGGCGAGCGGCTGGTGCGCGAGGACAAATGGAAGGACTGGAGCCCGGCGTTCATGGTCGGCACCCAGGTCACGAGCAAGCGCCTCGGCATCCTCGGTATGGGGCGGGTCGGCCAGGTGGTGGCACGGCGCGCCCGCGGCTTCGACATGCAAATCCACTACCACGACGCGCGCCGGCTGCCGCCCGAGAAAGAACTGGGCGCCGTCTTCCACAAATCGGTGGAGGACATGCTGCCGCACTGCGATTTCCTAACCGTGCACTGCAACGTGACGCCGGAGACTCGCGGCCTGATGAACGCCAGGCGCTTCGCGCTGCTGCCGCCAGGCGCCATCTTCGTCAACGCCGCGCGCGGCGCCATCGTTGACGACGACGCCCTGGTGGCGGCGCTGGAATCCGGCCGCCTCAGGGCCGCCGGCATCGACGCCTACAATAACGAGCCCCATGTCGACAAACGACTGCTCGGGCTCGCCAACACCTTCCTGATGCCGCACATCGGCAGCGCCACCTTGGAAACCCGCGACGCCATGGGATTCCGGGCGCTCGACAATCTCGATGCCTATTTTGCCGGCAAGCAGCCACGCGATCGGGTGGCCTGAGCGGAGCCCTCGCGATACCCCCGCGGATCGCCGGATTCCGGGGCAGGAGCCGACACGGCCCAGGTAAATAACGGTATTGCGGCCGAGGTATTTGGTATGCCACACTTGCGGCTGTCGGGGCGACGAGTTCCGCACGCGGCGAGACCGGGGACGTAATCCGGCCGCGGCAAAAAACCGGGGTGAAACGGGGAGGATCGCCAAGCCAGTTTGGAAGCTTTCGAGCGCCGGTTGCAGGGCTCGAAAAACCTTGCCATCCGGCGGAGAATGCTGAAAATTACCCGACAGCAACGGCCGCCTTCGAAGCATCGGGGGACGGTTGGCGTGGTCGGGGGGCTGGCGCGCACTTCACGCAGGTAACCCGAAGGAGTCTAGTTTCCATCGCCGCGCTTTCGGGCGGGCCGTGGAAAGAATGGTTCGAACAATTCTTCAAAGTGATGCCATAGGGAGGAATCATAATGGCGACCACCAAAACCAAAGTTTCGCGGCGCAAGTTCCTGAAAGCAGGCGCCATTGCCGCGGGCGCCGGGGCCGCGACCCTGGCTATGCCGAACGTGTCGCGCGCCCAGACCACGACCCTGAAGATGCAGGGCGCCTGGGGTGCCAAGGACATCTTCAACGACATGGCCGTGCAGTACATCGATCGCGTCAACGCGATGGCGGGCGGACGGCTGAAGATCAACTACTTGGCCGAGGGCGCCGTGGTGAAGGCGTTCCAAGTCCTCGACGCGGTGAACAAGGGCGTGCTCGACGGCGCCCACAGCGTCACCGTGTATTGGTACGGCAAGTCGAAGGTCGCGTCGCTGTTCGGCACCGGTCCGGTGTGGGGGCAAAACGCCCATCACGGCCTAGCCTGGATTCATAACGGCGGCGGCATCGAGCTCTACAACGAGCTTCTGAAGAACCTCGGCCTCAACGTGGTCGGCTTCTTCGCCATGCCGATGCCGACGCAGCCGCTCGGCTGGTTCAAGAAGGTGATCAAGACCTCGGAAGACATGAAGGGCCTCAAGTATCGCACCGTCGGTCTGGCCGCCGACCTGTTCCAGACGATGGGCGTCAAGGTCACCCAGCTTCCGGGCGGCGAGATCGTGCCGGCCCTGCAGAAGGGCGTGATCGAGGCGTTCGAGTTCAACAACCCGACGTCCGACAAAAGCTTCGGCGCCCAGGACGTTTCCAAGATCTACATGATGGGCAGCTTCCATCAGGCCGCCGAGTTCTTCGAAATCACCTTCAACAAGGACAAGTACAACTCCTTGCCGAAGGAGCACCAGGCGATCCTCAAGTACGGCGCCGAGGCCGCCAGCAACGCCAACTTCTGGATGGCCATGGACCAGTACTCCAAGGATCTGCTGTGGCTGAAGGACAAGGCCGGCGTGAAAGTCTACCGCACACCGAACAGCGTCATGAAGGACCAGCTGGTGGCCTGGGACAAGAACCTCGTGACATTGGACAAAGATCCGTTCTTCAAGAAGGTCCATGCGTCCCAGCGGGCGTTCGCCCATCGCGTCGCCTATTACGAACTCTTGAACTCCTGCGACTACAAGCTGGCGTTCGATCACTACTTCCCGGGCGAGCTCGGGTTCTAAACGGTCGGTCAGTTCTTGACCGAAACCAACGGATGAAGGTCGGGGCGGCGCGACGGGGCGCCGCCCCACCTATGTTGAAAACAGGGCCCCACGACGGCAGTGGGAAAAACGAATAAGAAACCACCGCATCGCAGGGAAGGGACATGGTTCGTTTCATCAATTTCATCGACCATCTCAGCACCTATACCGGGAAAGCCTTCGGTTGGTTGATCCTGGTGCTGACGCTGGCGGTCACCTACGAGGTGTTCGTGCGCTACGCGCTGAAGGACCCGACCGCATGGGCCTTCGATATCGCCTACATCATGTACGGGGCGATGTTCATGATGGCGGGCGCCTACACGCTGTCGCGCGACGGCCACGTGCGCGGCGACGTCATCTATCGGCTGTGGCCGCCGAAGGTTCAGGCATGGATCGAACTGTGCCTCTTTTTCGTGTTTTTCTTCCCCGGCAT
>JACPJY010000317.1 GCA_016187325.1 Rhodospirillales bacterium
CTTCGCCGAGCGCTTGCCGCAGGCTATTCCCGGCAGCGAGGCGCGCCTCTATTACGCCGGCTCGCTCTATACCATTCCCGAGGCCTTCGAGGCCATGCGTCAGGGCAACCTGGAACTGACGTGGATGCAGATCGGCAAGGCGGCGCCGGTCGATCCGTGGATGATGACGGTGGTCGGCCCGGGCGTGCTGACGACGGTCGGCGCGGTCGACAACCTCGATAAGACGAAGACCTTCCAGATGCTGGTCGACCGGCTGGCCAAAAACCAGGCGATCAAGGTGTTCGGCGTCGGGCACATGAGTTTCGGCATGGGCATGGGCGGCAAGAAGCGCTACACCAAGCCCGACGACTTCACCGGCCGGAAGGTCCGCAGTATGGGTCCGGTGGAAAACGCCGCGCTTGAATCGTGGAAAGCGAACCCGGTGGTGATGAACTTCGGCGAAGTGCCGAGCGCACTCCAATCGGGTGTCATCGACGGTCTGCTGACCAGTCTCGGCGGTTGGAACAGCCTGCGCGAGCAGGCGCCCTTCTACACCATGGGCGGCGCCGGCGCGTTCGTCGGCGACTACTACATGATCAGCGCCAGCCGCCGCTGGTGGGACAAATTGACCCCGGCCACCCAGGCGGCGATGCAGAAGCTCATCACCGAGACCATCCAGACGCAGAAAGAATACAACTGGTGCTTCGACAAGATGGCCTATGACAAGTACGGGACTAAGGATCCGTCCAAGCCGGGGGTTTACTGGATGAACCCGCAGGAGGTCTCCGCGATGGTCGGCGCGTTGGGCGACTCGACGATCAAGTACGTGAAGAGCAAGACGCCGAAGGACGCCAGCCCGTGGGTCGATTCGTTCGTCAAGGAGGGCCGCGAGCTGTCGAAGAAGAACCCATCCGGCACGTCGTGGATCGAGAAGGTGGACTGCTCGAAGCACGCCTCGAAGATTGTGATCAAGTAACCGATCACATCGCGGGCTCGAAGACGTGGAAAGGGCATACGCTTTCTGGCGTGCGTTCCAGGATCGGTTTCTGGGACACGCCGCGGCGGTCCTGCTGCTCGGATGCACGCTGCTGGCGCTGCTCGAGGTGGTGCGGCGCTATGTGTTCGGCCAATCGTTCGAGTGGCAGCAGGACGCCGTCACGTACTTCATCCTGAGCGGCGTTTATCTCTACTTCAGCATCGCGCAGCGGCGCGACGCGCACCTCAACGTGACGCTTTTCGTGCAGATTCTCGAGGGTATAGGGCCGCGCGGGCGCCGCGTTGCCGAGATCGTGAAGATCGGCGGCCTCGCCATCTCCTTCGTGTTCCTCATCGCCGTGGTGTGGTGGGGCGTTCCCGAGGTCCACGACAGCCAGAAGTACGGCAGCCGGACGGAAAGCCTTGCGTTTCCATTGGCGCCGTTCCTGTGGGTGCTGCTGATCGGTTTCGTGTTCATGGCGGTGTCGATTTTCTTTCAAATCTACCGCGAAATCCAAAGACTGCGCGGCCGCAGCGTCCTCGTGGAGCCCGCGGACAAGGACGATTTGCTGGTGGACTGATACGCAGGTCGGCAACGGGAGGGAGAACGGATGCATATCGTGGGGGGCGTGGGCCTCTTGCTGCTGGTGGTGGGCGTGCCGATCGGTATCGCGCTCAGCGCCGCCTCGGCGGTTTACATCTACATTGATCCGCTGCTCGAACCGACCGTCATTTTCCGCGCCTTCTTCAGCTTCCTTGGGCGCTACTCGCTGATGGCGATCCCGCTGTTCATCTTCGCGGGCTTCCTCATGGAATCCACCGGTTTAGTCGGGCAGCTGTTCCGCTTCTCCGACGCATTGGTCGGCTGGCTGCCGGGTGGGTTCGGCGTCGCCACGGTTCTCGCCTGCGTCATGTTCGGGGCAATCTCTGGTTCAAGCGTCGCGATGGCGGCGGCGATGAGCGTCATCGCCATCCCCGAGATGACGAAACGCGGCTACCCGCCATGGTTCGCGGCAGGCCTGGTAGCGACGGCCGGCGGCATCGCGATGCTGATTCCGCCGAGCATCATCCTGATCCTGTATGGCATCGTCACCGAGACATCGGTGGTGAGCCTGTTCTTCGCCGGCGTCGTCCCGGGACTGTTGCTCGCGCTTGGCAATATCCTCAGCGTCATCGTCATCGCCTGGATTCTGAAACTGCAGCGCGGCACGTTCGACTGGCACCGTTTGTTGAGGGAATCGAAGGCCGCGCTGCCGGCGCTCGGCATGCCGGTCGTCATCCTCGGCGGGCTCTACGGCGGGGTGTTCACCCCGACGGAGGCCGCGGCCGCCGCGTGCGGTTACGCGCTCGTGTACGGTCTCATCACGAAGCGCGGACGGTTCCTTGAGCATCTGATGCCTGCCACCCGCCGCGCGCTCAGCTTGACGGCCGTGGTGCTGTTCCTGGTCGGCAGCGTCGGCGTGTTTCAGTTCCTGGCGGCGAACCTGTACTGGCCGCAAAAGATCACCGAGGCCGTGGTCGGGTTTGGATTGACGCCGCTCGGCTTCATCGTTGCGTTCATGGGGGTCGCGTTGCTGCTCGGGATGTTCGTCGACGGCGTCGCGATCGTGCTGCTGACGGTGCCGGTGGTGTTCCCGGTCGCCTACGCGCTCAAGATCGACCCGATCCATCTCGGCATCATGCTCACGCTCGCCGTCGAGATGAGTGTGGTCACGCCGCCGGTCGGCCTCAACCTGTTCGCGGTGAGTGGCACCTCAAAAATTCCCGTGACCGAGGTCGTCAGGGGCTCGGTGCCGTTCTTCCTCACGGATTTCCTAACGCTGGTCCTGGTGATCTTCTTCCCGGCGCTTGCAACTTGGCTCCCGGATCAGCTGGTGACGACCGTGTTCAAGTGATCGCCGTGACGGCGATTCCAGCGCCGGCGGATGCGACCAGACACCCTCAGTCGTCCTTGACGGCGAGCGCGGTGGTGAACGTTTCCGAGTCGACGTTACCGCCCGAGCACACCACCGCCACCGTCTTGCCGCGGCCGTCGTAGGCGCCCTCCAGCACCGCCGCCAGCGCCACCGCGCCGCCCGGCTCGACTACCAGTTGCAGGTACCGGAACGCCGCCTTCATGGCCCGCCGCGCGTCGTCGTCGCTGACGGCCAGTCCGCCCTTGAGCAGCCTTTTGTTGATGGCGAACGTCATCTCGCCCGGCGTCGGTAGCATCAGGGCGTCGCAAATGGTCTTGGCGTCGGGATTGTTGGCGACGCGCTTGCTGGCCGCGAGCGACCGCATGGTATCGTCGAAGCCCTTCGGCTCGGCCGAGTAGATCGCAACGCCCGGGCATTCCTCGGCGAGCGCCAACGCGCACCCGGAAATCAGCCCACCGCCGCCGCACGGCACGATCACCGCGTCGAGATCGGCCTTCGCGTCGCGCGCTTGGCGGGTGATCTCGAGGCCGACCGTGCCCTGTCCGGCGATGACGTAGCGGTCGTCGTAGGAGGGCACCAGGGTGGCGTCGCGCTCCTTGGCCAGCCTGTTGGCGATGTCCTCGCGGCTTTCCCGCCCGCGGTCATAGAGCACCACCTCGGCGCCATAGGCGCGGGTGTTGGCGATCTTGATCGCCGGCGCGTCGCGGGGCATGACGATCGTCGCCGGGA
>JACPJY010000318.1 GCA_016187325.1 Rhodospirillales bacterium
GCACAAGACGCTGGGCACCAGCGCCGACCGCCATGACCTCTCCCAGCTCAAGGAGCCGCTGCGCTCCCACGGCGGCACCACCGAGCAGCGGGTGCCGCTGATCGTCACCCGGACGCTCAAGGGCATGGCGAAGGGCCGGCGATTCCGCAACTTCGACGCATTCGACTTGGCCCTCAACCACGCTCGCTAGGTATTCCGCGGCGTTCCACCGACGCAAAAATTTCGCCGCAAATGACCGACGTCAAATGGCGGCCGGTCGGTGGTTGCTAGAATCCGCTGGTCGGAAGCGGGCGCGCCAGCGCCGCATCCGGGGGGCGCTTCCGCCGCATTAGGAGGTGTGTCATGGCCATTGCAATCACGCTCGAACAATATCTCGCCGATAGCGATATCGACTACGAGACGCTCACCCACCCGCGCGCCGTGTCGTCGTCCCAGACCGCCGAGGTCAGCCATATCCCGGGCTCGCGCCTGGTCAAGGCGGTGCTGTTGAAGGAAGGCAAGGACGCGTACCTGCTGGCGGTGCTGCCGGCGTCGCATCACATCCGGCTCGACCAGCTCCGCGAGTGGCTCGGCCGGCCGGTGGCGCTGGCGACGGAGGAAGAGATCGAGGCGCTGTTCTCCGATTGCGACCTCGGCGCCGTGCCGCCGATCGGCAACGCCTACGGGATTGACGTGGTGGTGGACGACAGCCTCGTCGGCGACGACGACATCTATTTCAAGGCCGGCGACCACGCCACCCTGGTCCGGGTCGCCGGCACCACGTTCGAGAAATTGATGGGGAGCGCCCGCCAGGGGCAGTTCAGCCGCAACCCGTAGGGACGGTGCAGACACCAGCCCTGTCGTGGTCTATAACCGACGCGGAGCGGCCTGAAGAAGGAAAAGGAATAGGTTACGACCACGTCATGGCCGGCAAGCTGAGGACCATCTCGCCCGTCGACGGTCGGGTCTACGTCGAGCGCCCCTATGCCGCCGACCGCGACGTCGCGGTGGCGCTCCATCAGGCGCGGCGCGCGCACGAGATATGGCGCGCCGTGCCGCTGGCGGAGCGCGCCGAGGTGCTGACCCGTACCGTCGACGCCGTGGTCGCCGCCAAACAGCGGATCGCCGAGGAGATCACCTGGCAGATGGGCCGCCCGATCAGGTATTCGCCGGGCGAGGTCGGCGGTTTCGAGGAACGCGCCCGGCACATGATCGCGATTGCCGCCGACGCGCTGAAGGACGTCGCCGTCGGCGCCAAGCCGGGGTTCAACCGTTTCATCCGCCGCCAGCCGCTGGGCGTGGTGTTGGTGATCGCGCCCTGGAACTACCCGTGGCTGACCTCCGTCAACAGCGTGGTCCCGGCGCTGATGGCGGGCAACAGCGTCATCCTCAAGCACTCGGCCCAGACGCCGCTGGTCGCCGAGCGCTACGCCGAGACGTTCAAGACCGCCGGCCTGCCGACCGGGGTGTTCCAGTTCCTGCACCTCGACCACGCCCAGACCGAGCGCGTCATCAAGGCGCCGGAGGTCAACTTTGTCGCCTTCACCGGCTCGGTCGCCGGCGGCCGCATGGTCGAGGGCGCGGCCCAGGGCCGCTTCATCGGCGTCGGCCTCGAACTCGGCGGCAAGGACCCGGCCTATGTGCGCCAGGACGCCGACTTGAAGCGCGCGGTCGAGAACCTGGTCGACGGCGCCTTCTTCAATAGCGGCCAGTCGTGCTGCGGCATCGAGCGCATCTACGTCCACGAACAGGTGTACGACGACTTCGTCGAGGGCTACGCCGACCTGACCGGCAAATACATGCTCGGCGACCCGACCAAGCCGGAGACGACGCTGGGGCCGATGGTGCGCGCCGAGGCCGCCGACTTCGTGCGCGGCCAGATCGTCGAGGCCGTTGGCAAAGGCGCCAGGGCGCTGATCGATGCCAAGAAATTTCCCGCCGACAAGCTGGGCACGCCATACATGGCGCCGCAGGTGCTGATCGACGTCGACCACACCATGGCGGTGATGACCGAGGAAAGCTTCGGGCCCGTCGTCGGCATCATGAAGGTCGCCTCGGATCAGCGGGCGGTCGAGCTGATGAACGACAGCCGCTTCGGGCTCACCGCCAGCGTCTGGACCACCAACGAGGTCGCCGCCAACCGCATCGGCAACCAGGTCGACACCGGCACCTGGTTCATGAACCGCTGTGACTACCTGGACCCGGCGCTGGCGTGGACCGGCGTCAAGGAGTCGGGACGTGGTTGCACGCTGTCGGCGCTCGGCTACGAGGCGCTGACGCGGCCGAAGTCGTTCCACCTCCGGGTCAAAACTTAGTGTGCAACATGTGGGATTTCATCTCAAATTATGTCCTGCCATTAATTGCAACTTTTTTTGTTGGCATGGCGGGCTGGTTCATAACTCATTTTGTTGCCAGCCCATTATTAGAGTTTTTTCGACTTCGAAAATTGATTCACGCAGAATTATTTTTTTCAGGGAATATTTCTGATCGAGATTCAAATCCTGACGATAAAGACTACCATGCCGCCAAGTCAGCACTTAGGAGACTCGCGGCACGTTTGGATGCTCTTGTTCATTCAATGAATTGGATCGTTCGAGCCAATCTCGCGTGGCGTAAATACGATCTTGATAAGGCTTCGCGTTCCTTGCTCGGGTTTTCGAATTCCCTCAACGGTCGAACTCCGCCATCTAAGGCACAGTTTCGTTATGACGTTGAATCGGCGTTAAAATTACCAATGAGCTATCAAACCCGCCCGAAATCGCGCAACTAGAGACCAGACTTTCGTATTTGGGATACAAAATAGGATGACTAACGCTTCCGCCCTCGTCAGCAACTGGAACTACCCGACCCGGGTGCGCTTCGGCGTCGGCAGGATCAAGGAGCTCGCCCAGTGCTGCCGCAGCCTCGGCATGAAGCGGCCGCTGCTGGTCACCGACCCGGGGCTGGTGAAATTGCCGATGGTCACCGACGCCGTCGCCGCCAACAAAGACGCCAAGCTGCCGACGAGCGTGTTCTCGGCCATCAAGCCGAACCCGGTAGGGCAGAACGTCCTCGACGGGCTCGAGGCCTATCGCGCGGGCGGCCACGACGGCGTCATCGCCTTCGGCGGCGGCAGCGCCATGGACGCCGGCAAAACCATCGCCTTGATGGCCGGCCAGAAGCGGTCGCTGTGGGACTTCGAGGACGTAGGCGACAACTGGCAGCGCGCCGACGAGAGCGGCATTGCCCCGATCGTCGCCGTGCCGACCACGTCCGGCACCGGCTCCGAAGTCGGCCGCGCGTCCGTGGTCATCGACGAGGCGAGCCACACCAAGAAGATCCTGTTCCATCCGAAGATGCAGCCCGGCCTCGTCATCTGCGACCCGACCCTGGTCGTTGGGTTGCCGCCGAAGATCACCGCCGCCACCGGCATGGACGCGCTCGCCCATTGCCTGGAAGCGTATTCGGTGAACGCCTATCACCCGATGGCCGACGGCATCGCGATCGAGGGCATGCGGCTGGTCCACGACTGGCTGCCGGAGGCGGTCGCCAACGGCGGCAACCTGCAGGCGCGCGCCCATATGATGGCCGCCGCCGCCATGGGCGCGACGGCGTTCCAGAAGGGCCTCGGTGCCATCCATTCGCTCAGCCACCCGGTCGGTGCCCTCTACGATACCCACCACGGGCTGACCAACGCCGTGTTCATGCCCTATGTGCTGGTATTCAACCGGCCGGCCATCGAGGAGCGGATGACCCGCCTCGCCCGCTATCTGAATCTTAAGAAACCC